>JAZKBU010000001.1:0-300000 GCA_040388375.1 Bacteroidota bacterium
GTAATAATCGGAATAGGAATAGCTACCACAGTGATATTGATACCGCGGATAGCAGCAGCAGGTACGGGACAATATCTGTCAACACCTTTTACCGTAAACGAATGGGGCTGGGTGCGGGCGGCTGCAACTGGGGGGGTCCAACAGAATTTAAAGCTGTCTGCTTTAGGGCCCTGAATACCGCGTTGGGCCAATACATAATTACGCACCCAGGTGGAATTAGCCATCACAGGACTGAACTGACCCGGATTATTCCATGTTAAATCGGTGCTATCAGCTAAGATAGGGGCGGGTGTGGCCAGTAAGTTTGCCTGGTCTTCAGCTACAATGTCCAAACAAATCTGTTGGCCTGCACATACTGAAAAACTTTGACCCGTTTGCAAGGTGCCATTACGGTATACTTTTATTTTGGGCACTAAATTTCCGGTGCATAACATGGTTTGAAACTGCACATCACGTCTGGTGACACCAACAACCACCCAGGTATTACCCACCCGTTTCCACTGGGTTACTTCTATTACTAAATTAGATACCCATACACCCGATGGTCTGAACATCACATCGCCTGTTAAGGGGTCAATACGTATACCGGCAGGATAAGGGGCGTTGGCATTGGGTGCACCTAAATAGGCAAAGGGGTAGCCTGCACTATAAGGTGGATTGTAACTTACGGGAGAACCTGGACTTTGCATAGATTGTCCGAAAGCATAACTCAAGGAGTCTCCATCAGGGTCTATTGCGCCTAAATTATATATAAAATCTACACCCGCACATACTAAGGCTGCCGCATCATTGGTAAAGGTAGGAGCTGAGTTACAAGGGGTCTGGCAACGGTCAATCATAGAACCGCAATAAAAATTGCCCGGCATAAAATTGGTTATGGCCTGATTACGACAACAAAGACTAAAACCCAATGCTACTTTACAGCATGAAGCCGGAATAGCGTTTAAATTAACATTACCCACAAAAGTATAAACCTCAATACCGGGAGCAAAAGTGCCCGCTGTACGCGTATTACAATTTTTACAAATGGTTTTTACAGAAGTACAGGTCTGGATTATATCAAAACCATTGGGCATCGGTTGAGCATCTAATGTAAAAGTACCAAAATTAACACCCATGCAAGAAGGATCAGCTCCCGTAATGGTATTATTGAAACCACAACAAGAGTTAGCAGTAGTACAGCCAGATGTGTTACCATTTGGAACTGGCACATCACAAGTATAACAAAATGGCGCTCCAGCACAATCGCGGTATACTTTTAATAAAATTTTATAGACGCCTGGGGTAGATGTACACTGGTAGCTTAAATCACTTCCCACTATATGATCAGCAAAGGTGGTCTTCGTTCCAAAAAGAAAAAACAAGCTCGTTAATAAAAGGGCAAATTTATAATTACAGAAAAGAGTATATATTTTTTTCATCAGTCTGAAAATTTAATTAAACAAACTTAACATTACGTTTGCTAAAATTTTTCTTAACAAATAAACGAAAAAAAATCTAAATATAATTTTGTCTAAATTTCCTATTGTTGTTACGAATTCCAACTTTTATGAAATTAATTGACCCTGAATCAAAGCAAGAATACAATTGTAACTCACCTATATGGATATCTCCGGCAAATAACCTGTTATCCATTGAGTTTGATGCAGCGTTTAATTTGGATGCTATTAAAAAAAAACAGTCCAATTTATGGCGATATGAAGATGCTATTGCTATTGACCAAAAGCTGGGAATAGTGAGTATGCAGGAAGGATTCACCCCTCTTGAGCCTATTACCATTAATAAAAAAAAAGTATATATTAAACATGAACAATTGTTTAGTACAGGCAGCTATAAGGACCGAGGAGCAACAACGCTTATCAGCAAAGTGAAACAATTGGGTATAGACATGGTAATACAGGATAGCAGCGGCAATGCAGGCTGTGCTATTGCTGCTTATGCGGCTAAAGCCGGAATAAACTGCCATATTTATTTGCCTGAAAATACATCGCCCAATAAAATTGCACAAATGCAGGCTTATGGGGCCACAATAGTGAAAGTACAAGGAAACAGGGAAGATACAGCCAATGCAACATTAAAAGCAGCAGAAAAAACTTACTATGCAAGCCATTCTTACAACCCCTGGTTTTTTGAGGGGACTAAAACATTTGCATTTGAAATATGTGAACAACAAGGATGGAAAGCGCCTGATGCCATTGTGCTTCCTGCGGGAAATGGAACACTTGTTATTGGCTGTTTTATTGGCTTTAATCAACTGGCTAAAGCAGGTATTATTACTAAAATTCCTAAAATTATTGCTATACAAACGCAAGCTTGCAATCCGTTAAGTATTATGTTTCATAAAAATTTACCTGAACTGCCTTCTGTTGAAAGTACGGCTACTTATGCCGAAGGTATTGCCATTGCTAAACCCATAAGAGCAAAACAAATTGTATCATCGGTTAAGGAAACCAAGGGTACATTTATTTCTGTTAACGAAGAAGAAATAAAAACAGCGTGGACAGAGATGGCTCGTATAGGTAACTATATTGAACCAACCAGTGCAGCCACCATTGCAGGTTTAAAACAATATATAAAAAATAATGATGATGAATTGGTCGTATCATTATTTAGCGGACACGGCCTAAAATCAAAACCTCTTTTCTAAACACGGGAAATGGAAATATGAGTTATTGTTATGCTAAAAAAATAGGTTGTCAACAAGTTATAAATTGCTTCTTATATAACTAATTCAACTGGCAATAAAATTGTGTTATCAATTATTTACAAAAAAACGTATCATGCAACTGTAATAATATGTTAAATAAACTAATCAATATATTAAATAATTTAAGCACGGGAACAAGAACGGCTATAAGTTATTTTACCATTATATTCTTTACGCTATTGGCGAGTATTACTGCAATTCTACTACTTCAATACAGTAAAGGTATTGACGAAAAACTATCAAAAAGTTTCAACCCGGCCATTAATGCGGCTGAGGATATACACTCACTGATAGATGAGAGCAACAGGCTTTGTTACTCACTCATTACGCAGCCTAATAAAGACATCAGACTTAAACTGGAAAAAATTATTTCGAAGCAGTACAAATCGAAAAAAATATTTTTATTGGAATTATTTCAAGAGCCGGAACTGCAAAAATCGAAAGTACTTTTTAATACGGCTGATGCCAGTTTTATCAAAATAATTGAAAAGCAAAAACAACTCCTTATAAAAACTAAAGACAGTATTGATATTGAAGGCGCCAAAGCCCTGCAATTAGAAATAAAAGACGATATAGCCGCTTTGCAACCGGTAATAGGAGAAGTAGAATTAAAGGTAATTGATGCCAGTAGAGAAATTCAATTAGAAAAATACGAAAGCTACAGAACCTTGCGGTTTGCATTATTAGCAATGATGGTGGTAGTAGTTATGGTGGCAGCTATTTCACTGTTAATTACCAACGAAACCATTGTAAATCCTGTACGTCAGGTAAGCGAGGTACTTAATGTAATGGGCAAAGGCGATATTGTTAAGTTTGAAGTTACTACCCGAAGAAAAGATGAAATTGGAGACATGATTGAATCAGCTCAAAATTTATCTTTAGGCATGAAAAACAAAGCCGATGTAGCCTATGCAATTGGTAAAGGCAATTATGAAATAGAAGTCCCCTTACAAGGCAAAAACGACAAGCTTGGAAAAGCATTGTTAGAAATGCGTGACAACCTTTTGCAAAGTAAAAAAACAGAAGAGAAAAACTTAAGAGAACTTGAGTTGTATACTAAAAACTTAGAGAAAAAAAATAAAGAACTTGACCAGTTTGCATACGTAACCTCACACGATTTAAAAAGCCCGCTAAGAGGTATAAACAATCTGGCTGAATGGATTGAGGAAGACATGGGAGACACTATGAGTATAGAAAGTAAAAAATACTTTTTAATGCTTAGAGGCCGTGTTCACAGAATGGAATCGCTTATTAACTCACTTTTAAAATATAGTCGTGCAGGAAGATCAAGCAATGAGTTAGAGCTGGTAAGCAGTAAACAAATATTACTCGAAGTACTGAAAAGAATCGCCCCTTCGCCACGTTTTGCTATTTACCACGATGATGCGCTACCCACACTATACGCCAATTACAAAGAAATAGAGGATGTTTTTTTTGAATTGCTAAGTAATGCAGTAAGGTATAATTTTAGTGCAGAACCTGTAATAAACATAACTTATAAAATAGAAAAACCTTTTTATGTTTTTTGTGTGGCTGATAATGGTTCCGGCATTTCACCTGAATACCACAAAAAAATATTTACCATATTCCAAACACTGGAAACACGCGACAAAATAGAAAGTATGGGAGCAGGACTGGCTATTGTAAGTAAAATAGTAGAGGAAAATGGTGGTTATGTATGGGTAGAATCTGATGAAGGATTAGGTGCTAAATTCTACTTTAAATGGCCTATTCCAAAAGAAAGTGTAAGCTAATTACGCAGCACTAAACTTTATTAAATCCATTACCTTTTTAGCTTTCTCTTTCAATAAATCAATGTTATCAGCCATTAAAGTTATATGGCCCATTTTACGCATTGGTTTACTTTCTTTTTTATCGTACAAATGAATATAAACGCCTTCTATAGCATGTATTTCATTTAAATTATCCAATTTATAATTACCACTAAAATCTTTGTCGCCTAATAAGTTTATCATAGCTGCAGGCCTCAGTAAATTGGAGCTCCCCACAGGTAATCCAATTAATATTCTTAACAATTGCTCATACTGCGATGTATAACAAGCCTCAATGGTATGGTGCCCTGAATTATGTGCTCTTGGTGCAATTTCATTCACCAATATTTCATTGTCATCGGTTAAAAACATTTCCACTGCAAACAATCCGGGGCTATTAAATTTTTCAATTGTTTCAATAGCTATTTGTTTAGCTTTATCAGCAATAGTATTGCTAATTTGAGCAGGAGAAAACAAAAACGTAACTAAATTAGCTGTTGGATCAAACTCCATTTCTATGGCATCATATGCTACTGTATTGCCATGTGTGTCTTTAGCAACTATAACAGCTATTTCTTTTTGGCAGGGAATAAACGCTTCTAACACACAAGGGGTATTAAAAGGTATTTTGCTCAAATCAGCTAATATAACTTCGCTTGTTAGTATAGTTACACCTTTACCATCATAACCATCAGTTCTGGTCTTAGCAACAAACTTTGCGGTACCCAATGTTTTAATAGCTGCGGGCCACTCGTCTACATTGTTAACCAATACGTAAGACGATGTAGGAATATTATTGTTGCTATAAAACTGTTTTTGTAATCCTTTATCCTGTATAACCTGAAGCACTTTAGGCGAAGGAATAATAACTTTTCCTGCTGCTTCTAACTTCAACAATGCTGTAGTATTAATATGTTCTATTTCAAAGGTTAAAACATCGCTGTTATTGGCCAGTTCAATAATTTTATTTTCATCGTATAAAGAACCTTCAATAAAAATATCAGCCAAATTATAACAAGGGCAATCGCTTGAATTTTCTAAAATAGCAAAATTAACATTGAGTCTCAATGCCTCTTCTATCATCATTCGCCCTAGCTGCCCTCCTCCTATAATTCCAACTTTTGTTTTAAGTCCATTCATAGCTGCAATAATAAATTAAATACTTTTAGCACTTAAAACTTGTTTATAAAAGTTTTCATAAATAGGAACAATATTATTGATATCAAACTCCAGTGCGCGTTTAAGTGCATTGGCTTTAAATTCCAGCAACCTTTCTTCATTCTCTAAAATATAAATACCTTTCTGAGCCATTGTTTCCACATCGCCAACAGTAGCCATAAATCCGGAAATTCCATCTTGCACCAGTTCTGGTATACCACCTGCTAAACTCGCTATTACGGGAACCTCACATGCCATTGCTTCTAAAGCTGCTAATCCAAAACTTTCCGTTTCACTCGGCATTAAAAATAAATCACAAACACTCAATATTTCTTCTACCGGGTTCTGTTTACCTAAAAACATAGTACTACCACATAAATCTAACTCACGGCACAGTGTTTCTGCATTATGGCGCTCAGGACCATCTCCAACCAACAGTAATTTTGATGGAATATGCTCTCTGATTTTTCCAAATATTTTAACTACATCTTCTACCCTCTTCACTTTTCTAAAATTAGAAGTATGCACTATTAATTTCTCATTCTGCGGAGCAATAGCCATTTTAAAATGCTCTTTTGCCTGTTTTTGAAAACGGGTAACATCTATAAAATTGGGTATTACTTCTATCGGTTTCTTCGTTTTAAAATGCTTGTACGTATCCTGTTTTAAAAAATCAGATACTGAAGTTACGGCATCTGATTGATTGATTGAATACGTTACTACCGGCTCAAAAGCTGCATCTTTACCCACTAAAGTAATATCCGTTCCATGCAAAGTAGTAATAACAGGAATATGAATCCCTTCTGTAGCCAATATATGCTTAGCCATAATAGCAGCAGATGCATGTGGAATAGCATAATGTACATGCAATAAATCCAGTTTTTCAAATTTCACCACATCAACCAATGTACTGGCTAAGGATGTTTCGTAAGGCGGAAAATCAAAAAGTGGGTAAGTACTTACATTTACTTCATGGTAAAAAATATTACTCATAAAGTAATCCAGTCTGGCTGGTTGTTTATATGATATAAAATGAACCTGATGTCCTCTCTGCGCTAAAGCTTTTCCTAATTCTGTTGCCACAACACCGCTTCCACCATAAGTTGGATAGCAAACAATTCCTATTTTCATTAAAATATTTTTCTATTTAAATTAAAAATACAAATGTTGCTTAATTGTTTGGATTTAGAAATTTTTTTTACTGATATAAGTTTTTATTCTATCAAACAGCTCCGGCCATAAACAGACAAAAGCCCCATAAACAGACTGTTTATGGGGCTTTTGTTTTATACTTTCACTCATTACATCACTGCAACTTCTTGTAAATTAAATTTATAACCAATTCCTCTTGATGATTGGAAGAAAACAGGATTTTTAGGATCTTCTTCAAAATACTTACGTAAATTCAGCATAAAATTATCAACCGTACGGGTATTCGGAATTACATTATAATCCCATACTACCTTTAAAATATGCTCTCTGCTTACTACTGTGTTTTTGTTTTCAATCAGTAATTTAATAAGCAGTGTTTCTTTTTTGGTTAAATCAATTTTACCGTCAATTCCTTGTGCCTGATGGCTATCAAAATTAATCCAATTACCTCCAAAATGAAAAATATTAGGTAATGCTCTTTCATTGGCTTGCATCTTGTCTCTTTTGTCAATCAGTTTTTTTATTCTTAACAAAAGTTCCTCTAAATCAAACGGTTTTGTCAAATAGTCGTCTCCACCTTTTTTCAAGCCTTCAATACGTTCAGCAGGAGTATTTTTTGCTGATAAAAATAAAATAGGAATATTTTGATCATGTAATCGAATATTCTCGCATACCATGTAACCATCCATTTCAGGCAACATAATATCAAGAACCACTAGGTCAAACTTACGTTCCCTAAATGTATCAATTGCTTTTTTACCATCTCCAACAGCAATTACATGGTAATTTTCCAACTCTAGGTTAAGCTTTAATGCATGTTGTAAATTTTCTTCGTCTTCTACTAAAAGTATATTGTTCATAATCTAAGGATTTATATTTTTTATAACTTTAATTATATATACGTATTATACGTTAAAAGTTACTTCAAAGTTTGTTCCTTTAGGTTGATTATTTTTTACTTCAATAGTTGCATGGTGTAATCTTAAAAGATTTTTTACTATAAACAGGCCTAGGCCAGTTCCTTTGCTTTTGCGGGTTTGTTCATCACCAACTCTGAAAAATTTTCCGAAAAGTCTCTGTTTATCAACATCTCCAATACCAATACCAAGATCAGATACGGAAAATAATACATGCTTAGAATCAGACTTAAGCAGTACTGTAATGTTTTCGTCAGAATATTTTTCAGCATTAGAAATTAAATTTATTACCACGCTTTCCAATGCAAATTCGTCTCCATTAATATACACTTCCTGTTCAATATTTTTGATAATGCGGTTTTTTAAATTGCGAGGAGTAGCATATTTATCAATAACGGCATTTAAAAACTCACTGAGATTCATCTCTTTAAAAACCGGCTCATATTGCTTAGTTTCCAATTGAGCTGAAAGTAATAAATTGTCAACCAAGTATCTAAGTCTATTTACATCATTAATGGAATTGGTCATGATTGTTTTTTGCTTATCCCTCTCCAAATCATGTTTGAGCAATGTTTCCAGATAGAGCTTAACAGAAGCTAAGGGCGTTTTTAACTCATGGGTAACGGCTAGCAAAAAATTGTTTTGTTGTTTGTTTAATAAAATGCTTTTTTCAAAAGTTTTATAAACCCACATAATGCCCCAAATTAAAAGCACAATCATTACAATACCTTCTGTAACATACATCCACTTTTTTTTGGTTAAAAGCTTAGCAGCAATACTTACTTCTTTTTCTAATTTAATGTAAGCTGATTCTTTAGGCCTTATCATATAGCCATTAAAAGGCGTAATGGTATCAATAAAAACAAGTTCCAACCTTGGAAAAGCCTTTTTAAAATAACCTTGCATTTGCGTGGTATCAATAAAAGCATCTTCCTTTAACTCTTCGCCCATTTCTACTGTTGCTTTGTAGCAAAGTATTTCATCTTTTTCTACTTCTAACTTCGCATTTTTTACCGTTAATGCATTAATTTCTTCGCTGCTGCGTATATGCGCAAAGGCCCACCAGCCAAAAGCAGCAACAATATACACTGATAAAAAAATGAATATTAGGCGAGGCTTATTCATAAGTTAATAAAAAATAAATAATTGAAGATTGATTATAACTCCCAAATGCTTTTACGCTTAGGGTTAAAGTATTTTTTTATATTAAGCCAGAAAGCTAAAATTAAATACACCAAAATAGGCGAAGCAGCAGTAATAAACGAAGTATAAATAAAATACATACGTATAATATTGGAGTTTATACCAAAGCGTTCCCCAAGGTAACTACACACCCCAAATATATTTTTTTCTACGTAAAACTTTATTCTATCCATTTCTTTTTGTACGCTCAATATAATAAGATACAGGCTTTATCTGCAAGCAAATAAAACGTTTTTATTTTAATTTAATATTACTAATTTCTGGTATGCCTCTTCTGTTTTACCTTGGGCTTTTACCTTAACTTTATAAATATATACTCCTTTTCCAATCGGGTCGCCAAAATCATCGCGACCATCCCAGCTTATATCGCTAAAATGACTTGTTGCCGCTATTATATCTCTTTGCATTGATTTAATTAACTTACCTGAAACGGTAAATATCTGAATCAGAACCTGCATATCTTGCCCGGCTTTGTTATGGTCAAAATGGAAAGCTGTATTAGTTGTAAATGGGTTCGGATAATTTAAAACATTAGCCAAAGCCAGTTTATTATCGCTGGCTACTACAAATTCAATTTCTGCCTCTCCTACATTATTAAAAATATCGTACGCCTGAAACTTTATTTTATTTTGGCCAATAGGTAAGTTTTTATAGCTATAATTTACTACACCATTTTGGTAAGTATTTAATTCTGCTCTATAAAAATCGTTCATAATAATGGTATTAGAATTATCCTTATTCATAATAGCATTTAAATCTCTGCCTACACCCCTGCTGGTTGTATTTATTCCATTCTCATCATAAATTTTAGCAATAAACAATGCATTTTGTGGTACAGTTCCACCATTCACAAATTTCTCATCGTTCATGTAAAGTTGTATTTTAGGACCTACATTATCGCTCCAGGCAGTATCATAGGTACCACCTATTAATACTTTTCCTTCATAGCCGCTGGCATCTGTTGTATCATTATTAGCATAATAACTTATTTTTCCAAAACCATATTGATACGAAATATCTTTTGGTACAATGAAGCTAAATGTAAATTTACCATTGCTTACTGTTGCCGCTCCTTTGTATATAATATTGTTTTGTAAATTAAATAACTTAACCGATTTATCAGGGTCGTTATCTATAATAGGGTAAGTAGATTCTTTATCGAAAACTGTAGGATAAACAACTCCGTTAAATGAACTCATTAAATTGTTATTTTGATCCAAAACCTGGCCTGTAATAGTAACTTTACTCAATGCTTTTACGGTATCAGTAAATGTTTCAATTAATTTACCATTTACCGTATTGGTTTTTACCACATATTTAGGCAATGCCAATTGTAACATGGGGTCGCCCAACAGGGTAAAGTTTCTAGTATTATAAAAATTGGCAAAGTTATTTTTAGTCTGCATCATTAAATCGCCAAAAGTTTTAGGATTTAAAATAGCATTAGAGTCCAAGCCAATTTTTGAATTAAACACAGCATTTAATCCGTCATTAGCACCCCAGCCGGCATACACCAACCTAACAGTAGTGAACAATGAAATAGGCCCGCCATTTGGATTAACCAAAGCCAACTCCCCAGCTGCTAATCTTAGTGGGTCATCAAATCTGCTAAACTCGCAAGTAGCTGTCATTAACAAAGGCATATTTTCTTTTACATTCCAACTGTTTATTTCATCAACTGATAATATGCGCCTAGCACTCCAACCCACTTCGCCTCCGTGCCCCACATAATTTAAAACCAAACTACCTTTGTTAACAGCATTGGTTATAGCCGTATTTACTTGCGGAAATCTTTTACCTCCGGCAGTACGTGTTGGCTCAAACGAGTTGGTATATATTTTTTCTATATTAAATTTCTTAATTGGTTTTATATAGGTAGTCGAAAGGGTTTCGCACACCGTTAAAAAATTAATTAAATTGTTATCGTCAAATTCATCATCCGCAACAAACGTTAACCTATTTCTCCAGTCGCCAAAACTACTTTTAGTCTGGTAATAAATTACTTTATCAACCACGGCTTTTGCCTGGTCTGTTTCCTGTACCGGCATCCTTCCTATGCCAATATCCAACAAATCGCCCGCTCCCGGATTAATTAAAAAATTGCCTTCATTATCGTCTAAACATACAAAATAATCATCCGTACAATAAGCACCAGGGTCAGTACTATTAAACTCTTCGTAAGTTGGAATATAATTGGTGTTTACGTAACCTGTTTTAGTTTTAGCCCAATTGTTTTTATAATCATAGCTGGCTCTTCCAAATAAAGTCACATATTTTAGTCTTTCGCTCTCTGCCGTATACTTTTTATAAAACATGCGTAACATATCTCTAATGGCTGTAATATCCTGCGCACCACTTCCAAACTCAGTATATATATCGGCTACATTAATAACATGAATTTTGAACCCATTTTTTTGTGTATGGTAATCAGCTAAACGCTGTGCTTCGTTCATAAATTTTTCATGGGTAATAATTACTCCTTGTGCCGCACTTAATCCGTGTATGTTTTGGTTACGTACTTTGCCTATATATGCAGGCTGTACATAATTACCTCCATCAAAAGCAATAAACTTTCTTAAACTATCAGCCTCCGCACTAAAACTAAACTCCAGATTATTTACATCGAAATTACCCTGTATAGCAAAAACCTGCGTTGGGTTACTTACATCCCAAATGGTTAAATTACGTGATGAGTTAATTTTATAAAGCGCTACTGCATTAGGTGCAATAGCATTCTTATCAGTAAAAACAACCTGTTTACCTGTATTTTTCAGATTAGCTCTTGCATTGACTGTGTAGTAATCAAGCCAACCTGTTGCACCTTGTGCTACAGAACCGTTGTAAGTATAATTAATATCTAACCTGCCTGAAGTAGTTTTAAAAGTAGCTTGCTTACTGCTTAAATCAGCATATACGCCATCGTAACGTAAAGGAATACCGGCACATGATTGCGATAATATAAACTGATTATTAATTTGAACATCGAAGGTTTGGCCTTGCGATGACCTGCCGGCTACTGATGAAGTAAAGGTAATAGCGGTTGAGGTATCAATATCATTTATAATATTGGTAAAGCTTCGTACTGGTTCTTTGTTAAACTCTTCGCCATACCAGTTTCTTCCTGTTTTTACAAAATTAACCAGGTCTTCTTCGTGGTGTTGGTTTACATCGTAAGTGGTAGTGGTATAACTAGGATTTAATGCGGAAGGAATACTGGTAATACGTTTTCCCACACCATTGGCAATTGTTAAATAAAAATAAGTTGTATCGCAATACAGGTTTGGCTTTGCAATAAATGCACCTGTGTTTTTATTAAATGACCAAACATCCTTTTGGTCTTGCCCATAAAACAAAATAAAATCTCCTTGGTTAAATTTACCGTCCGATTCACCTTGTACCAAAATAGCGTTCTCCTGCAAATCATCATACCTGAATACTGAATTTTGCTCAGGTAACATGCCTGCACCGTTGCCATAAATTTTTATATTTCTTGGATCAATACCATCTACGTTAATACCCATACTTTTTAAAAAAGTATAATCTATACGGTGCACAGCATTATTCATGGTAGCTATTCTGTACCAATTTCCTTGTGCTAAAACAGAATTAGCAGCAAAGCCTGCTTTGCCAAAAGCTTTAGGCAATTCCATTTCATCGTTCGTTTCTACCTCAATGGTAAATGAAACAATTTTTTGTAAAGTATTACCTGCTTTTATATACGGAAGTACTTTTACAAATAAGTAGGCTTGCCCTCGCTCAAAACCGATAGAAAATTCCGCTTTAACTTCCGTAATTTTAATGTCATCTAAATGATTATTATGAATAATTTCATTTTCTAAACTCAAAACTGTTATCTTTGAGTTAATAATTTTAGTACCGCATTTTCCTATTCTATCGGCATAAATTGGAACTAGATTTTGACCTCTTTCGTAGACAGCACCAAGGAATTTAGTTTGTGTTTGCCCCTCAATATTAGTTCTGGGGCTTACCCATTCGAGATTTATATTTTTTTTAATTTTTATGGCAAAAGCCTGAATACCAAAAATAAAAACCGCTGCTAACGATAGTAGTACTGTTTTTTTTTTAATTTGATAGAATAAAAATTGCATATAAAATGTGAAATTAATTATACTTGAAAACTTGTAATTGTAAAAAGTAAGGAACGACAAACATACTAAAAAAGTATTTCAAGCATTAAATAATTAATAATTTAACTTAATAATTACCGAGGGTAAAATTAAAAAAATGACCATAAAAAAAACTGTATTGAACAGATTACTTACATTTTTAATACTAACCATATTAGGTGTAAGAGCATTTGCTCAAGATCCACAGTTTTCACAATTTTATGCCAGCCCAATGTATACAAATCCTGCCTTTGCAGGTTCCAGCAATGTAGGTCGACTTGTTTTAAATACCCGTAACCAATGGCCATCTATTACCGGAGCTTTTAGAACCGTAAACGCCAGTTACGATGAACATTTTGATGCGATAAATGGTGGTTTTGGAATACAAGCCCACTATGACGAACAAGGAACAGGAACTTTAAGAACTGTTGGTGCCAATATTACTTATGCCTACCAAATACCAATTACTAGGAGTTTTACATTGAGTCTGGCTTTGCAGGCCGGTTTTATGCAAAAAACGGTTGATTTTACTAAATTTTTATGGTTTGACCAATTGGGTATAAACGGATATAAAGGGTCAACTGCTGAGCAACTGCCAAATGAAGGAACCGCCAATGTAGGGCCTAATTTTGCCGCAGGACTTTTGGGCTATTCAAAAAACTTTTATTTTGGATTTGCTTCCCACAATATAACTGAACCCAGCCAAAGTTTTACGCCAAGCATTAATGCACCTATTTACAGACGTTATACCGGCCACTTGGGTTATGTATATGCCATGCGCGAAAGTATTAACAAAAAGAAATCGTCCTACTTATATCCAAATGTAATTTACATGCAGCAAGGGTTTGCTCAAAACCAATATAGCCAGTTAAATATAGGTTTGTATGCGAGTAAAGGCAGTGTTGTGGGTGGTGTTTACTTACGCCAAACGAGTGTTAATACGGATGCATTAATCTTTATTTTTGGTATAAGAACCGAAAAAGTAAAAATTGGTTTCTCTTATGATGGTACCGTTTCAACGGCAAGAGCAGGTGCTACCAATTCTTATGAAGTTTCTTTAGCATTTGAGTTACGTAAAAATGTAAGAAGAAAAAATCCTAGACCAATGCATTGTCCGGATTTTTAATAAATTTGCTACATGGCTTTTTCGCTACCTAAAATTTTCATTACTTTTTGTTTTTCAATGCTTTTAGTTTCATTAAAAGCGCAGGATCCTCAATTAAGTCAATTTTACGCTTCGCCCATTTACACCAATCCCGCCTTTGCAGGTGCAGCTAAAAAATTACGCATTACATCCAATGCGCGTAACCAATATACCGGTTTAAGCAAAACATACAGAACAGTTGTTGCTTCGCTTGATGCTTATATGCCCAATATGAAAAGTGGTATAGGGCTTTTGGCTTCTGGCGACCAAGCAGGCGATGGTTTTTTAACTACTGTAACTCTAGGTGCTACTTATGCTTATAATTTAGCTATTAGCGGTAGTTGGAGTGCTAATTTTGGTATAATGGGCGAAATAAGACAACGCTCTTATGATTTTAACAAATTTGTTTTTGGCGACCAGTTAGACCCCGTTTTGGGTAATGTCAAATTATCATCAGAAAACCCGGGACAAGAAAAAATTGTTTACCCTAACTTTGGTGCAGGTGTTTTGTTATACAACGAATATTTTTACGGAGGCTTTGCTGTTCATAATTTATTAGAACCAAATCAATCATTTTTTTTAACCAATTCCGATAATACTGCTCTTTTATTGCCAAGGCGTTATACTGCACACACAGGAGCCAACATTGTATTAAAAAAAGCGCGTTACGAAGAAAACAGGGTTATTCTTTCTCCCAATATTTTATTCATGAATCAGCGAGAGTATTACCAGGTTAACTTAGGTACTTATTTAAGAAAACAATCGCTTACCGTTGGCTTATGGTACAGGCAAACCAGCCGAAATGCAGATGCTATTATTTTATTGATGGGTTTGCGCTTAAAAGGGTTTAGAATAGGCTACAGCTACGATATAACTGTTTCAAATGCCAGAACAGCCACAGTAGGCAGCCACGAAATATCAATTGGTATTGACATCAAAACACCTAAAAAAACCAGATCGCGTTACGGTAAACCTTTAAACTGCCCGGATCTTTAGTTTTTACTAAATAAACACCTGCTTTATTTCAAATTTTTTAAAAAACTTCCGTTTACTGCTTAAAATCAAATTGTATTTTTAAATGAAATGTTTGTTTTATGCCAGTAAAAATTATTTTTGCACCACAAAAAAATCGATTTAATCAATAAATTATGTCAAAATCAGGAGTTGTAGCTCAGGTAATCGGACCTGTTGTAGATGTAAGTTTTGCATCAAGCAACGAGTCGTTACCTAAAATTTTAGATGCGCTTTATATTACAAGACCCGATGGTTCGCGTCTTATTTTGGAATGTCAAAGACATTTAGGCGAAAATATGTTACGTGCAATTGCTATGGAAGCCACAGACGGATTAGTTCGTGGTATGGAAGTAGTTCCAATGGGGCAACCTATTTCAATGCCGGTTGGCGAGCAAATTCGTGGTCGTTTATTCAATGTAGTAGGCGAAGCTATTGATGGTATGAATGCAATGGACCAATCAGAAGGAACACGTTCTATTCACCAAAATGCTCCTCGTTTCGAAGATTTATCTACAGCTTCAGAGCCATTATATACAGGTATTAAAGTAATCGACTTAATTGAGCCATATGCAAAAGGTGGTAAAATTGGTTTGTTTGGTGGTGCTGGTGTTGGTAAAACAGTATTAATTCAAGAGTTAATTAATAACATTGCTAAAGCATACGATGGTTTTTCAGTGTTTGCAGGTGTTGGTGAGCGTACCCGTGAAGGAAATGACTTATTACGTGAGATGATTGAATCAGGTATTGTAAAATACGGTGATGAATTTATGCACGGAATGGAAGAAGGCGGATGGCCTTTGGATAAAGTAGATTATACTCAATTAAAAGATTCAAAAGCAACCTTTGTTTTCGGACAAATGAATGAGCCTCCTGGAGCACGTGCACGTGTTGCATTATCAGGTTTATCGGTAGCGGAATATTTCCGTGATGGTGATGAAAAATCAGGTGGACGTGATATATTATTCTTCGTTGATAATATTTTCCGTTTTACGCAAGCAGGTTCTGAAGTATCGGCTTTATTAGGTCGTATGCCTTCAGCAGTAGGTTACCAACCAACATTGGCTTCGGAAATGGGAGCGATGCAAGAGCGTATTACTTCAACTAAACGTGGTTCTATTACTTCAGTTCAAGCGGTATATGTACCTGCTGATGATTTAACTGACCCTGCTCCTGCTACTACATTTGCCCACTTAGATGCTACAACAGTATTAAGTCGTAAAATTTCAGAGTTAGGTATTTATCCTGCGGTTGATCCTTTGGATTCAACTTCACGTATCTTAACTCCTGCTATTGTTGGCGATGAGCATTACAATTGCGCTCAAAGAGTTAAATTAATTTTACAACGTTACAAAGAGTTACAGGATATCATTGCTATTCTTGGTATGGATGAGCTTTCTGAAGACGATAAATTAACCGTTTCAAGAGCAAGACGTGTTCAACGTTTCTTATCTCAACCTTTCCACGTAGCTGAACAATTTACCGGTTTAAAAGGTACTTTAGTTACAATTGAAGAGACTATTAAAGGTTTTAACATGATTATGGATGGTAAATTAGATCATTTACCGGAAGCAGCATTTAACTTAGTAGGTACTATTGAAGATGCGATAGCTAAAGGTGATAAAATGTTAGCTGAGTCAAAATAATTTTAACAGTTTTCGGTTCTTGGTTTTTAGTACTTAGTTTCTGTAACTGGTTTTAAAAACTAAGTACCGGGTACTTAAAACGAATAATTAAAATATATGCAATTAGATATAATTACAGCCGACAAAGTGTTATTTACTGGCGAAGTAGAATCAGTTACTTTACCTGGTAGCGATGGAAAATTTCAAGTATTGAAAGACCATGCTCCCATAATAAGCAGTTTGGATAAAGGCAATATAATTATTACAGGTAAAGAATGTGGCAGACAAGAGTTTGTTATTTATGGCGGTATTGTAGAAGTGTTGGCTAACAAAATTGTTGTTTTAGCTTAACCATTAAAATATAATTGCTCAAAAACCCGATTAGCTTAAAAGTTAATCGGGTTTTTTATTTCATTTTAAATTGAAAATAATGAGGTAAAGCTTGAATAGTAAATTGTTGGGCTACCATGGCTTCCCCATCTAAATGGGCTCTTATTGGTTTATCGGCCTCTATAAAAAACTGTGTAAATGTATTTTGCTTAACAAATACGGGCGCTTTTACAACATGCTTCCCTTTCTCAATATATGGCAGATAAAGAAGTCGTTTAACCAAAGAGGCTTTGGTTACAAGCATTAAGTTTAATAATTTATCGGTAATTAAAGCATTAGGCGTTACATAAAAACCTCCTCCATACCTTTTGCCATTAGCTGCACTTAACATAAACAATGGACCGTTGTAGCTAAAATTATCTGTTGTTATGGATACTTGGGTTTCTTTATATACAAACAACAATGGAATAACGCTGGCCATGTAAGCGAGTTTTCCCTTTAAATATTTTTTTGCATATAAATGATGTGCAACTTCTCCGTCAAAGCCAATACCTACGCCATTTAAAAACAACTTTTCATTGCAAGTACCTGCATCAACTGACTGTATTTTTCCAAAAATGGCTAAATCAATCTGTTCAGTTAAAGGGCTGTTTCCATATAAACAATACGCAAAATCGTTACCTGTTCCGCAGGCGATTAAAGCTATGGGTATGTTAATTTGCTTAAACCAGTTAATGGTATAATTCAAGGTACCATCGCCTCCTAAAATAATTAAATCGGTGAATCCATCTAAGTTTTCGGGTAAATCATTTTCAAAAACGATATATAAAAAGGAATGGGTATTTAAAGTGCTTTTTAGTGCCGACAAAGCAATATATACATGGCCTTTGCCTGATTTAGGATTGATTATAATGGCAAATTTTTTATCCATAAACTATTACTGTTTTACCTGCAACTAACTCTTTATTTGTATTTTTCAAAAATAAACTTACTTTTGAAGCATATTTAAAAGTAATTGAAGAGAGGGCAACAGTCCTCTCTTTTATTTTATATGGACATAATAGAACAAATAAAAACTTGGAGTAATGATTTTTTAGCTGCACATTTATTTGTGGTTGATGTAGAGTGGAAAGTGGGTAGCAAAAAAATTAGTGTTTTTGTTGATGGTGATAATGGAGTAAGTATTGATGAGTGCAGGTTATTAAGTAAACACCTTTCGGGCCACTTAGATGAAATTGATTACAGTGACGGAGCTTATATTTTAGAAGTATCATCGCCAGGGGTTGACAAGCCATTGAATTTTTTAAGACAGTACACAAAACATGTAGGTAGAGAGTTTAAGATAATCTTAAACCAAAACACTGAATTGTTTGGGCGACTTGAAAAAATTGAAGGAGAAACACTTACCTTGCATTTGAAAGACAACAAGAAAGCTTACATAGCAAAAGAACCTATATTTAAGACTATTGAATTTGGCGATATAAAAGAAAGTATTGTTCAAATTAGTTTTAAATAATTTTATAGCAATTAAACAGAAAAAATAAATATACATTATGCATAGTGCAGGACTTATAGACTCGTTTGGCGAGTTTAAGGAATTTAAAAACATTGACCGTGCCACGTTACAACGTGTGTTGGAAGATGTATTTAGAACCATGTTGCGCAAAAAATTTGTTACCGATGATAACTTTGATGTTATTATAAATGACAAAAGTGGTGACTTAGAAATTTGGCAAAACAGAACCATTGTACACGATGGTGAAGTGGAAAATCCACGTACACAAATTGCTTACAGCGATGCTATCAAAATTGAACCTGATTTTGAAATTGGCGAGGATGTAACGGAAGAAGTAGGAATGGCTGTATTCGGAAGAAGAGCTATTTTATCGGCCCGCCAAACATTATTAGGTAAAGTGCTTGAGTTAGAGAAAGACGAATTGTACAAAAAATACAAAGATAAAGTGGGTGAGATTGTTACCGGTGAAGTTTATCAAATCTGGAAAAAAGAAATAATGGTTCTTGACGAAGAAGGCAATGAATTATTACTTCCTAAAACTGAAATGATACCTGCTGACCATTACAAAAAAGGGGAATCAATCAGAGCTATTGTATTAAAAGTAGAAATGCACAATGGCAGCCCTCGTATTATTTTATCAAGAACATCGCCTGTATTCTTAGAGCGTTTATTTGAATTGGAAGTACCTGAAATTATTGATGGTTTAATTAATATCAAGAAAATTGTTCGTGAGCCGGGTAAACGTGCTAAAGTAGCTGTTGAAAGTTACGATGACAGAATTGATCCAGTTGGTGCTTGTGTGGGTATGAAAGGTAGCCGTATTCACGGTATTGTACGCGAATTACGTAATGAAAATATTGATGTAATAAACTACACCAATAATTTACAATTATTAGTTACACGTGCTTTAAGCCCTGCAAAAATTACCAGCATAAAAGTAGAAGAAACTGAAAAACGCGTATCTGTATTTTTGAAACCAGACCAGGTAAGTTTAGCTATTGGTAACGGTGGTAATAATATTAAGCTTGCCGGTAAAATGGTAGGTTACGAAATAGATGTTTACCGTGATAGTGCTGAAGAAGAAGGTGACGATATTGATTTGGATGAATTTACAGATGAAATTGATACCTGGATTATTGACGAACTGAAAAACATTGGGCTTGATACTGCTAAAGCGGTATTGGCTATAAGCAATGAAGATTTAGTACGCAGAACAGAATTAGAAGAAGAAACAGTTGCTGAAGTGAAGAAAATACTTCAAGCTGAATTCGAATAAGCTTTTAATCATAGCTAATTAAAAGAGCCATTAACTTTTACAGTTAATGGCTCTTTTTTTATTCATTAAGTTAGTCAAGTGTATTACTCGTTAAAATATTCTTTCACCAGTTTGGCTTTTGCTGCACCAATAATATTGGTTAATAAATCCATATCAGCTTCCTGAATTTTCTTTACTGATTTAAGCTCTTTTAACAGCATTTTAGCCGTTTCCGGGCCTATTCCTTTTATGTTCTCCAATTCGGTTACAAACGTGTTTTTACTGCGCCTGTTTCTATGGTTGGTTATACCAAACCTGTGTGCCTCATCGCGCAATTGTTGTATAATTTTAAGTGTTTCTGATTTCTTATCAATATACAACGGAAACTCATCTTCGGGATAATACAATTCTTCTAACCTTTTGGCTATGCCTATAACAGGTATTTTGCCGTATAAATTTAGTTTATGTAAGCTTGCAATGGCTGAACTTAACTGCCCTTTTCCCCCGTCTATAATAATTAAATTGGGTAATGGCTGTTCTTCCTCTAACAAACGTTTGTAGCGCCTGTAAATTACTTCCTCCATGGTTGCAAAATCGTTTGGCCCTTCTACTGTTTTTACGTTAAAAATGCGGTAATCCTTTTTACTTGGTTTCGCATCTTTAAATACTACGCATGCCGACACCGGATTTGTTCCCTGTAAGTTACTGTTATCAAAACATTCTATATGGTGTGGCAGGTCTTTTAAACGCAAATCGTTTTTCATTTGTGTTAGTATACGCTCCACTTTTAAATCCGGATTTACCAGTTCATATTTAGCCAGCTTATCCTTTTTGTAATACAATGCATTTTTAAGTGAAAGCTCCAACAGCTTTTTCCTGTCGCCTAACTTAGGAGTGGTTATTTCTATTTTATCATCGCTCCAGTCTAAATCAAACGGAACTATAATTTCTTTGCTGGTACTATGGTATTCATCGCGCACTTCGGCAATAGCCAAACTCAACAGTTCAGCATCGCTTTCCTCCATTTTCTTTTTAACCTCAAACGTTTGGGTTTGAATAATAATACCATTGGAAACTTTCAGGTAATTAATAAAGGCAAACTTCTCATCGCTTACTATGCTGAATACATCTACATCATTTAAAATACCTGTTACTATGGTTGATTTGCTCTGGTAATTTTCTAATACATCTAACTTTCTTTTATAACGTGCGGCCTCTTCAAACTTCAAATCCTTAGCCGCTGATTGCATCAGGTTTTTTAAATGTATTTTTACTTCACTTAAGTTACCACGTAAAATACTTTTTATGTTTTTTATATTTTGGTTGTATTCCTCTTCGCTCATTAAACCCACACAGGGTGCTTTGCAATTACCTATATCAAACTCTAAGCAGGTTTTAAATTTTAACTCTTTAATATTTTTATCGCTTAAGTTTAAGGTGCAATTGCGTAAGGGGTAAATGGTTTTAATTAAATCTAAAATGGTATGCATCATACCGCCCGAAGCATACGGACCAAAATACTCGCTTCCATCTTTTATGGGATTGCGTGTTGGAAAAATCCTGGGGAATCGTTCGCGCTTTACACAAATAAAAGGATATGTTTTATCGTCTTTAAGGTTGATGTTGAACTTAGGCTGAAACTTTTTAATAAGCGAGTTCTCCAGCAACAACGCATCTATTTCTGTTTCAACTAAAGTAAAATGTATATCAACAATACGACCCACCATCACAGCCGTTTTGCGGTTTTCGTAATGGTTTTTATTAAAATAGCTGCTTACTCTTTTTTTAAGACTCTTGGCTTTACCAATGTATATAAGATTGCCTTCTTTATCGAAATACTTATAAATACCTGGTGTTTCGGGAAGCGAACTAATAATATCTTTTAAATGTGGCGTATGCATTACTTAGCACAAATGTACCTTTATTTAAAACAAAAAGCACTTAGCTTTCTATAAAACTAAGTGCTTTTCTGTGTTCATTAACCCAATACAAATGTGTTTATCCATTCATAAACTAATCAGTTACCTGGAACATAATAGGTATAATCATTCTCACTGATACTTTTCTTTTGTTTTGCATACCTGCGCTCCAATCGGGCATACTTTTTATAACACGAATGGCTTCTTCATCGCAACCAAAACCAATACCTTTTAATACAGTTGCATCTTTTACTTTTCCATCTTTATCTACCACAAATGAAACCAATACTTTTCCTTGTACATTGTTTTGCAATGCTACCGGTGGGTAATTAATTTCTTCGCCTAAATACTCATACAAATCGCCATTAAATTCCGGCATTTGCTCCACTCCTTCCATAAAAGTTCCATCTTCGTTACCTTCATTATTACCAGCAAGACTTTTCCCTCCGGTAGGTAAAGCTGAAGAAGGTCCTGAAGGATTACCAATTGGTTCATCTATCAAAGTACTACGCACAAATGAATCCGAAGGAACTATTCTTGCCTCTGCATCGCGCCTTACATGGTAATTTCCATTATCAGCATTTTTTGTAGCCTTTGGTTTATACATTTCTTCTATCTGTTCTTTATCTTTTTTAGCAGGCATCACAATTACAATTACAGTATCACCTGCATTAGCTTTATCAATAGGATTAACAGTAACCACATCACCATGCAACTGGTTGTAGATAATAGAGAACAAAATAATAGCAACAGGGGTAATAAATGTAATAAGAAAGCTACGCTTTAAATTAGAAGGATACTCTTTACGCAACACATAAGCTCCGTAGGCTTTGTTTCTGTTTTCAAACACTAACTCATCTAGGTTATTGTTCGGTTGATTAAGTATGTTCATGGTTACAATTGATTTGTTACTAGCAAGTCAATTATAAAACGTAAAAAGTTGAGCGTATTTTATTACGTGACGGAATTATTACATTGAGGTTTATTTTTTACCTGCAATGCGTTTCATTCCCAGTTGGGCTAATTCGTAATCAGGATTGTATTTTAATACAAACTCATAGTTTAAACGGGCATTTTCGTAATCGTTTAAACCCTCATAGCAAAGCCCGCGCATGTAGTAGGCTGGTAAATAATCGTTAGCCATACGTACACACATATCAAAATTAACAATGGCTTCTTTTAAAAAATTGGTTTCAAAATTTATATAGCCTACGTTATAATAGCATTGAAAATAATCGGGATTATATTTAATTACTTTTTTGTAATCAATTAAAGCCATTTTGTATTCTTTGCGTTGTTGCCAAAAAGTAGCCCTTGCAAAAAAAGCATCAGGTGCATTGGGCCTTATACGCAAAGCTGCATTAATATATTCCAGTGCGGCCTTGTTACCTTGTGCTAACATCAGTGTAGCCAAAATCATGTGGCTATCGTAATCGTTATTATCCAACTCTATGGCTTTTTGAAAATTACTAATGGCTCTGGCTGTATCGCCAAGGTCTTTTAAGTTAATGGCACGTAAATGATAAGCATATCCGTTGTTTTTATCGTTGGCCAATATGCTATTGGCTAGGTTTATTGATTTTTGGTGCTCTTTGGTAATATAATATAAGTCGGCCAGTTTAATTTGTGCATCTACAAAATCCGGTTTTAAGGATATGGCTTTTTCGTAGTTTTTTGCCGCCAGTATGGTCTTATTCAAAGCATAGTTAGCACGTGCTGCCATAAAAAAATACAATGGATTAAGTGAGTCTAAGGTGCAGGCATCGTTAAAATCTAATGCGGCTCTGTCCATTACTTTGGCATTATAGTATTTTGTACCTCGGTCGTAATACAACTCTGCTTTACTGGGATTATTCAATATTTCGTTCGATAAATCCTGTGCCCCTGCTTTTATGGCTATGGAATCAATAGAGCTACTTGTTTGTTTGCTATTGTTATTAGCGCACGAAGCAATGAGCAGTATATTGAGTAAGAAAATAATGGTTTTGTTATGCATAAACTTTTGTTTGGTAATTCAATGAGATACCTCATTTTACAAGTCGCAAAAAAACATAACTTTGTTGCACTAAAAAATAATCTTTTCCATTACCTAAAATTGTAACCCTAAAAACGTCATGCCATTTTACCATAAACAAGGACAAATACCCCCTAAACGTCACACACAATTTAGAAAACCTGACGGCAGTTTATATTCAGAAGAACTTGTTTCAACTGAAGGTTTTAGCAGCTTATACTCGTTGGTATACCATTGCCATCCGCCTACGCTGGTTAAAGAAATTGGCGAAGCATACAGTATTGCACCTAAAGCGGCTATTGAAAAGAACTTACAAAACCGTAGTTTTTTAACTTTTAAAACTGCTCCTGTGGACGATTATTTAAAAAGCCGTGTATATACACTTTTTAATAACGATGTGTATTTGGCTTCGGCTGCGCCACGCAAAAGCATGACTGATTATTTTTTTAAAAATGCGGATGCTGATGAGGTAATATTTATACACGAAGGAACGGGTATTTTAAAAACGGTATACGGGCAAATTCCATTTGAATATGGTGACTATTTGGTAATACCTCGTGGAACTATTTACCAGTTGCATTTTGAAACGGAACAAAACAGGTTATTCATTACGGAGTCTTTCTCTCCTATTTGTCCACCAAAACGTTATTTAAATAAACACGGACAATTACTAGAACATTCACCATACTGCGAGCGTGATATAAAATTACCTGAGCTGAAAGAAACTTTTGACCAAACAGGTGATTTTAAAGTTTTAATTAAAAAACAGGATATGATTTTCCCTTATACCTATGCTACGCATCCTTTTGATGTAATAGGTTGGGATGGTTTCCAATATCCTTATGGTTTTAGTATTCATAATTACGAACCAATAACAGGCCGTGTGCACATGCCACCTCCTATTCACCAAACATTTGAAGGACACAATTTTGTAATTTGTTCTTTTGTGCCTCGTTTATATGATTACCACCCGCTTTCTATTCCTGCGCCTTATAACCACAGTAATGTAGACAGTGATGAGGTATTGTATTATGTGGATGGCGATTTTATGAGCCGTAAACATGTGGAACGTGGAATGATTAGTTTACATCCGAAAGGAATTCCGCATGGCCCGCACCCGGGCACGGTTGAAAAATCGATTGGTAAAACGGAAACGAAAGAACTGGCGGTAATGATTGATCCTTTTTATCCTTTAAAAATAACGGAAGCCGCTATGCAAATGGAAGACCCCGGTTATTATAAAACCTGGGTTGAGTAATAGCACTTACGGTAGGGAATAAACAAACAGTAATGAAACAATAAAATCTTTCGCAATTGTAAATAGCCATTATATTTGCCTGCGAAAAGTGAATAGTTAAATTTAAAACAGACTTATAGTCAATACAATATAAACATGAGTACCGTAGAACAAACAAAAGAAATGTTACCAGAAACCAGCGATTTTCTTCCATTACACGGAACAGATTACGTAGAGTTATATGTAGGCAATGCTAAACAAGCAGCCCATTTTTACAAAACAGCCTTTGGTTTTCAAAGTCTTGCTTATGCCGGACCTGAAACGGGTGTAAAGGATAGAGCCAGTTATGTATTGGTGCAAAATAAAATGCGCTTAATGTTGACTACTCCTTTGCGTTCTGATTCACCTATTGCTGAACACCACAAAAAACATGGTGATGGCGTAAAGGTATTGGCCTTAATGGTTGATGATGCTTACGATGCTTTTGAACAAACTACCAAACGTGGTGGGGTAACTACTTTGGAGCCAAAAACCATTAGCGATGCCAATGGCGAAATACGCATGAGTGGTATAAAAACGTATGGCGAGGTGGAGCATTGGTTTATTGAACGTAAAAACTACAAAGGTGTATTTATGCCGGGTTTTGTTAAATGGGAAAGCGCTTACAACCCTGAGCCAACAGGTTTATTATACGTTGACCATTGTGTAGGCAATGTAGATTGGAACCAAATGAATCCATGGGTTTCGTTTTACGAAAATGTAATGGGCTTTAGAAATATTCTTTCGTTTGACGACAATGATATCAGCACGGAGTACTCTGCTTTAATGAGCAAAGTAATGAGCAATGGAAACGGTTATGTTAAATTCCCTATAAACGAGCCTGCTGAAGGTAAAAAGAAAAGTCAGGTAGAAGAATACTTAGAGTTTTATGAAGGTGAAGGCGTACAACATATTGCCATTGCCACTTTAGATATTGTTTCGACTGTTAAACAATTAATGGCACGTGGTGTTGAATTTTTAAAAGTACCAAGCAGTTATTATGACGATTTGTTGGACCGCGTAGGACCTATTGACGAAGATATTGAATCATTAAAGGGGTTGGGTATTTTGATTGATAAGGACGATGAGGGTTACTTATTACAATTGTTTACCAAACCGGTAGAAGACAGACCTACTATGTTTTTTGAAATTATTCAACGTAAAGGAGCAAAAAGCTTTGGTAAAGGTAATTTTAAAGCTTTGTTTGAAGCCATTGAACGCGAGCAAGCCAATAGAGGCAATTTATAAAACAGCATAAAACATCATAGTTTATACTACAAAAGCCACCTTAAGGGTGGCTTTTTTTATGTAGATTAAAGCCATTTAATCTACTAAATAGCTCATTCACAAACAAACAACTCCATGTTAGGCAATTTGTGACTATTTTTCTATTCATTTTAAGGGTATGCGTTTCCTAAAGTTGGGATTTAAAGGCTAACGGAGGCCTAACAACCTAAAAATAAGACACCTATCGCTCTTGAAATCAAAAACCCCACAGGTGTAGGGTTTTCCACATGTTATAAACTTTATTGTGCTGATTGTTAGTATTCCATGGTAATTTGACAAAAAATTAAAGCCTGTTTACTTTTTCAAAGGAAGTTTAAGCATTAATTTAGCAGTCAGAAAAAGAAAGATATTTTAATGAATACAACAGACGATAAACCTATTATTTTAAGCAAACGCAAAAACATTCAAACTGTTATTGATTACTGTTTAGAACAAAAAATAAGTTTCAGTGCAAACCCACGTGCTATTAGTATAGATGAATGGGAAGTAGAATTAAACATAAGCAGTATTAAAGCAGCTATTGCTTTAGGTATGTTTGTTCGCGAAAACAAATTAGAGATGTATGGCATGGGTGAAATTATTAAACCTAAAACCAATGCTCCTGCTAATACCAGCAAAAAAACTGAAACCAAAGAAGTAACTACTACACCTACTTTAAACGATTTAGTAGCGCCTTCGCCAGCGGTTGAGGAAGCTCCGGCTCCACCAACCCTTACCTTCGACTTAAATACTAGTAATAACTAATAAGCAATTATTAAGTTGTTGCCATAAACGTTTAAGTGTTTCCCTTTTTGCAAGTTAGGGAAAAGATTTAATTGATTAACAAAACACGGGCACATGCAAGAGTGCCCGTTTTTGTTTTATAAACTTCTGTATTTTATAAGCAAAAGCTTAAACTTGCACTTTGCATTACTCCATGAAAGATTTAAAAAAATACTATATTATACCTGCTACTCCTGAAGAAGTTTATCTGGCTTTAACCGTTGAATCGACCATTATGTTATGGACTGGCGATAAGGCTGAAATGAAAGCTGAACCGGGGACTGAATTTTCTATGTGGGATGGAAGTATAGTAGGTAAAAACTTAGAGTTTGTACCCGGCAAAAAAATAGTACAGGAATGGTATTTTGGGGAGGATAATACTACGCCCTCTATTGTTACCATTATACTACACGAACACAAGCAAGGTACTTCGGCCGAGTTAAGGCACACCAATATTCCTGACGAAGATTTTGAAGATATACAAGACGGTTGGGACTTTTCTTACTTTGCTGATTTAATTGATTTTTACGAAGAGTAGTTATTACTCAATCTAACTAATTTTATTGGTAAGCAACGAACTCTGCATAGTATACAATGCAGCTATACAAATTATTTATTTTGGTGTAAAAAAAATAGGATACTACCCAAAATTTAAAATACATTTGGAAACAAAAAAACACTTTTTTCATGCAAACCGATACGATACTTATTATTGGCTCAAACGGGCAAATTGGAACTGAACTTGCCGAAGCACTACGCGAAATTTATGGAACTGACAACGTTGTATGCAGCGATTTAAAAAAACCTGAACACACTCCCGGACCGTTTGAAATAATTGATATATTGGATAAGGATGGTGTTTATGCCATTATTAAAAAATACAAAGTAACGCAGGTTTATTTGCTGGCTGCTTTATTAAGCGCTACTGCTGAAAAAAATCCAAAGTTTGCATGGGACTTAAACATGCAGGGCTTATTTCACATACTGGATGCAGCCAAAGAGGGTTTAATTAAAAAAGTATACTGGCCAAGTTCTATTGCTGTATTTGGCCCTACAACGCCAAGTATATTAACACCTCAATACACGGTAATGGAACCTAATACTATTTACGGTATTAGTAAACAGGCTGGCGAGCGTTTTTGCGAATACTATTTCCAGAAATACAATGTTGATGTACGCAGCATCCGTTACCCGGGTTTAATAGGCCATAAATCAGCACCGGGTGGTGGCACTACTGATTACGCAGTACATATATACCACGAAGCCATTAAAAACGGTAAATACACTTGCTTTTTAAATGAGCACACTACTTTACCTATGATGTATATGCCTGATGCATTAAAAGCAACCATTAACTTAATGGAAGCTCCGGCCGAGCAGGTTAAAATACGCAGCAGTTATAATGTAGCGGGTATGAGCTTTAATCCGTTGGAAATAGCAGCAGCTATTCAAAAACATATTCCTTCATTTACCATTGACTTTGCGCCTGACTTTAGACAAGCCATAGCTGATAGCTGGCCAAAAAGCATTAACGATGCAGAAGCTCGTGCGCATTGGGGATGGCAACCTGATTTTGATTTGCAAAAAATGACGGACGATATGATGTTGAACTTAAACAAACTATACAGTCAATCTCATTAAACAAGATTTTATAAAAGAAAAAGGCTATCTGATTGGATAGCCTTTTTTATGTTTATTACTTTGCCCTTTTCATAGGAAACTGCATGGCTTTTTCTTTGCCTTGCTGCTTGCCGCTTATTTCGGCCACCAATGAATCGTTGGTTATTTTGGTATAGGTAATTTTTTGCGGGAAGTCGTGCGCGGGGTTTTCAAATACTAAACTATTATTGTCTGATTGGGTTAATTTAAACTCAATAGGAAGTCCACCGTTTTGGCCGGGAATGGTCGGTGCATAAAATATCTCTTTACCCGTTTGGTGTAAACTAATAAACTCGGTTGAAGCGGTATCTTTTCCCATTATAAAATAACTGGCACCAAGCAAGGTGGAGTCATTTTCTTTTTTCCATACTTCAGAAGCGTTTCCTTCGCTTGATTTATTTTCCCAATTACCAATTAACCAACTGGCTTTCTCCAACTCGGTATAAGTGGTTGCTTGTTTATTGTTTGCAGTGTTACAAGCTGCTATTGCCAGTAAAACAATAAGGGAACTAATGGTGTGTTGTACTTTTTTCATATCATTCATTATTTGGTTACAATATTACGGACTGCAATTACAATTAATACTTTTTTTAAAAATTGTAAAATTGCGACAGCTTATTCGGTACCTGTAAACAGGGTTGACATTTTTAAATCATCGGCATAAAATTGTTTGGGGCTTAAACCGGTAAACTCTTTAAAGTCTTTTATAAAATGTGCCTGATCATAATAGCTGCTTTCGTGTGCCAATGAAGTAAGGCTGGTAAATTGTTTGTTGGCTAATATTTTTAAGGCGGCTTGTAGTCTGATAATTTTAGCCAGTTGTTTTGGACTTAAACCTATTACTGAAGCAAATTTACGTTCCAGTTGTCTTCGGTTTATTTGTATATGGTTTGATAATTCCTCAACCGATAGCCGGCCATTTAATTGCATGATTACTTCTACGCTTAATTTTGCCACTCTGTCAATAGCAGCGGGTGTAATTAACTGTTGCAGTAGAAAGCTTTCTATTATAGCTATTCTATCTGTATGGCTTACAGCCTTCAATATGTTCTGTTCTAACTGTGTACCGCTATCGCCAAATAACTCGTGTAACGGAACGGCTCTGTTTTCCATAGCACTAATGGGTAAAGTAGCAAAGGGCATAAACCCATCGGGTAAAAAACGTACCGCAAAAATGCCTGTTACACCCGTAGGTTCAATAGCTAAGGAAGTAGTTATCTGCCCAAATACAAAACACCTGGGTTGCACAACAAAGGTTTCGTCTGTTATATATTGCTTAAACAAATCGCCATCATGAAAAATCATTTCCATGCACCCGTCCGGTACTATTTTTTGTTTAGTTGGCTTTGTTTCTTTGGGAGCTTCTAATGTCCAGTAAGATTTTACAAAGTCTGCCAAATCGTTATGGGGTGCATGGGTATTGTAATCCATATACAAACTTCCTGTTTATTCTATTAGTAATTTACTGTGTACTGTTTTTTCGTTTAACTGCAGGTGTACCATGTATACTCCTTTGGTTAGAAAGCTTACGTTAAGTGTGGTGTTTACCACATCGGTATCTAATACTTTTTGTCCGTTTAAGCTGTATATAGTAATGTGTTGTACGGGTAAATCTTTACTAAAGTTTATTATACCTGCTGATGATGGATTAGGAAAAAACCATTGCTGTGGCTCATTGCTTACTTCTTGTATACCGGTAGCGGCCACCCTGAATGTAGCTATATTGCTCCAGGCGGAAGCATAGGGTAAAATAACGGTACGCACCTGCCAGTAATAGGTAAGCCCCGGTGAAAGGTTATTGATAATGGCTTTGTTTTGGGTAGTAGTTAACGGGCTGCCGGTAAATGTTGGGCTATTGCCATACATATATTCATAACGCTCGGCATCGGTATTGGCTTCCCACTGTAAAGTAACCTGTGCGGGGGTAAGCAAGGTAAAATTATCGGGCACCAACTGCTGTGGTGGCACTAACAAAACAAGTGTGGTAAACGAAAACGGAACGGACCAGGCACCGGGTTGTGTTCCATTCATACCTCTTACTCGCCAATAATACAAAGTAGAAGGCTGCAAGCCTGAAACTGTAATTTGATTGGTGGTATTGGAGCCAACAAGCGGATTACTAAAATCGGCTGATACATCTGTTTGAATTTCGTAAACAGTTACATTGGCTACTGCTGTCCATGTAAGTATTAAGCCTGTATAAGTTTGTTTAATGGCTCCATTGGCAGGTAATGATAATACGGGTGCCAAGGGTGCAACAGGTGCAACTTTGGTGGTAAATTTATTTTCGTAATACCAATCGGTTGTATCTGCTTTATTAAAGCCTCTTACGCGTAAAAAGTAACGGGTACTGTAAGCCAAACCATTTAAGTTTTCGCCTGATACATCGCGGTTGTTAATATACCTGTTAATGGGGTTGGTGTATAATGAGTCGGTTGATACCTGGTAATGAAAACCCCTGATACCTGTGGGTTGACTCCAACTGATATAGGTTGGGTTAACAGCTACATTTTGTTCTCCATTGTAAGGTGTATTAATATATATAGCAAAAGGTGATGTGGTAAACTTAAGCGCAGGTGTCCATAACGAGGTATCTTTGGCACTGCGTGCCTGCATTTTCCAATAATATACCTGGTCAAATAATAAATCGTTGGTAGCAACTCTATCGGCTAGCTTATTGCTATCTATTATCATGAGCTGGTTGCTGTTAAATAAGGCGGATGTGTCAACCATTACGCGGTAGCCTGTTAAGTGGGAAAGATTGGTCCAACTTAATACAGGATTGGTTAACTGACTGGTGCTGTTGTTTTGTGGTGTTAACAGGAAAGGGGCTGCCATGGTACGTATATTCCTGTAAAACCAGTCGGATGTATCGACCTCGGTAATGGTACGAACTTTTACATAATAAAGGGTATTAAAATATAAATTACGCAAAGCGCCATTGGCATTTTTATTTAGCGTATCGCTTATCAATACGGGTGAGTTAAATAAGGGTGTGGTATCGGCCATTATTTCGTAGCGTTTTACTCCCTGCATATTAAACAAGGTAAAACGGGCTGAGTCGGGGCGAATAATGGTATCGGTAGCTGCAGGATATGACAGGGAGGTAGGGCCGGATTTGGTACTTATAGTAATGGTACGCCAGGCTGAAGTATCTTTTAAGTGCCATACGCGTATATGCATATAGTAGTTTTTTCCGTAGTGTAATAAAAAGGGTGTGGTGTTTGTTTGCTTCTTGCTGATACTATTTACCAATAAGGGCGAGTTAAAAGCGAGCGATGTATCAAACTGCGTTTGGTACCAAATATTGGTATCGTTGGCTAAACTTGTTATGGCATAAGAACTGGCAGTTACACTTACATCGTACACCCCACTGCTAATACTGCTGGTTGGCAATGCCAGTGTGGTAAACTTAAATGCTTTTGAAAACGGAATGGTATCGGTTACGGTATAGGCCATACCGCGTACATAATAATTGCGCCCAAAGTACAATTGCCTTACGGGCAAACTTTGTGTATTTAAATCGTTGAATACCGTATCGGTTAATACGGGTGAATCAAAGGTAGCCGTAGTATCGTACTGCACACGTACTGTGCCGCCTATTTTTTTAAAATATACCGTTAAGCCTATATTGGTATTGGTGGCATTCATACTTGGGGTAGTTACCTCAAAGGAGTCGATGGTTTTAAACGACCAAGTGGCAGACCATACAGAAGTATCAGTATTGTTACGTATAGAACGCATTTTCCAGTAATAGCGGGTATTGAAGTAAGCACTGTCTAAATAGGTTATCCATACATTGCTTACTTTATTAAACAATACGGGGCTGTTAAAGGTGGCTGATGTATCGTACATGAGCTGGTATTTCCACCCCGCACCTGTGAGCATGGTACAGTTTAAATAGGTTTTCAAATCTACATCAATAGCATTGTTAGCAGGGTTTGTTAAAGCCGGTACCTGGGCAGAGGCTTTAAACGCCAAAGCCATTAACAGGCTTACTATACTGAGTCGTAAATAAAATAACATACTGTTTTACTATTTGTTGGGATTAATTTTCTTTAACAAATATAAACCTGCCCGAGTGCTAAACAAGTCAAACTATTGTAGAACAACGTAAAGACGTTGTATGCAACGTCTATACCAATAGGCAAAACAAACTATGCTTATAAAACAAAGCCAGTTTTTTGTAGTGTAGAATAATAAAATACTTTTGTGAATAGGAATGAAAAAACAGACTAATCCCACCCGATAGTGAGTAGATTGGTCTGATGAAATCAAACATATAAGTTATTCCCAATTTTAAGACAACAGCAATGAGAAAGAATAAAATATTAATTTGCTTAACAATTTTAATACCATTTTTGACAGGATGTTTTGTTGGTGCTGGTACTCATGGTTCTTTAAAAGGATATCAATACTCGACAACAAAAGATAAATTGGATAGTGCGGTTATGTTTGTTATAAAAAACAATCCGAACATTTATAGAAACACGAATAATGTAAATTACATCATAGACCAAACTGACGGGAAAAACGATACTATTATTGATAACTATTATAATGATGGTAAAAGTTATTTGACTATAAAAATCAAAACCGACAAAGGACAAAACGAATATACATTTCGGTATTATGGTGGCGAGGAAGATTGGAAAACAGCAACAACATCTGAAATTTTTATTTGCTACGCTTATGACGAACTTAGAAAAGGAGGCAGTGAAGGCAACGGAGGTATTGATAGCAAAACATTAAAACATTTAACAGAAATTTTCGAAAAAGAATTGGTAAGCAATATTGACAAACAATTAAACTTGACACACATTAATACTAAATAGAAAACTGAGCATATAAAACAAAGCCCATTTTTTGTAGTGTAGAATAATAAAATACTTTTGTGTGTAGGAATGAAAAATCAGGCTAATCCACCCCATATTGGGTAGATTGGTCTGATAAAATAATACATATATATAAGTTAGCGGTAATAGTATGACGACCGTGCAAACTCCAACATTTTGACAATTGAAACTGACAGACTACATACAAAATCTATTTGGGACTGAGCGACACGTTTTAGAAAACGACAGGACTAAACTCATTGACAAAATGAGAAAGCTCTACAAGTTTTTAGAGACCGACTTTGGTTACACTTATACGCTTGACAAAGAAACAGACAAGTATCCTGGCGGACCGAAGTATTACATCAACAAATACACTAACCTTAAAGCACAGCGACAAATAGAAATTACGTTGCATCGCAACAGCACACCACTTTACTTTTACCTAAAGCGACTTCATGATAGCATTGAACCTTCATACTCGGACAACGACAACTGTTATGCTTTTTATGAGATTGACATCTATAATGGCATTGACAATCACGACAGACATCACCCGTATTTACCGCCTGATTACGAGCTTACTAATGTTAAAGTCGGACTTGAGATTTTAAAATCAATCCCAAACATTCTAAAGGGAACTGACTGGTTTGACAGAAACAGACTGGACAAAATATTTCTTGAAACCAAAGGTTATAAATCGGGACATTCCGACAATTCAACTTTTGCTTTAATTAAAAAGACATTTTCATTTTTAGAGACTGACCTTGACTTTAAAATCGTTTACGATTACGACAAGTTAAGACCCTTTGAACAAGACCTTGGCGGACATTTGGTGTATAGTAACGACAAAATCACAATTGGTTTTTCCGTTGACTTTCGTGACCAAGACTTTTCAGTATACTTGCTTGACACTAAAGACTACGACATAGATAACTTTTGGCAAATCGGAGAACGAGTTGGTAACGGTGGGACAACAGAAAAAGAATTTATACATGCAAAGAGACAACTTGACGCACGGATTAAGAACTACTACCGCTAACAAGGTGTTTGCGATAGCGGGGGTTCCGTGCTTCGCAGACACATTTGTGCAAGGTGGAAGTTCAGTTCTCCGAATGAACTTTAGTGCTAAAAAACCCCGCCATCGCAAACCCCCGAAACGTTAACCGCAATGTAAAAACACATGAAACAAACACTAAGTCTTGTATTACTAATTTTTATCTTGAGTTGTTCAAATAATCAAGACAATAGTAAACGATACTCTGATTTGAAGAACGTTGATAACGACAGTTTGTTCTATTTTTTAATAAATGGGACCAAAGAAGAATATAAGGTTAGCAAGAGTAATATTAACTTAATTTATGATTTAGGAAAACTACAAAAATTCATTAATGAGTATGAGAAGAATCCTCAACATAAAATACAGAAGAAACTTGAAATCACAGGTGAAGGAATTGGGAATACATTTTACTCATTGATAAAAAAACAAAAAGATGGATTCTTGGTGACTCATTTAATTTACCAAAATGATCCGGTTATTTGGTGTGATTCATTAATAATAGATGATGCCGTATCTTATAGCTGGGATGACGACCCCTTGTTCTACAAACTCAAACCCTATTCTACATTTTCTATTGCTTGTTCATACGCAGATCGATTTATAAATGATCCTATTGACATTTCATCGGAATCCTACAGAGAAAATTACACCAATATTCCTAACGAGAATGATACTGCATATTGGGACAAATATTTGCGTAACTTTAAGGGTAGAACAATTTACAAACTATCTCTTGAAGATGGAGGCACCTGGATTTGGGACATTAGAAAGAGAAAATTTATTGATTTTTTTGAACCTTAATAGATGTGCTGCTGTTATACGCCACAGGCGTGCGCTAGCTGAGCAACCTTTGTGCGACATTGCGAACTTCAAACTTTTAGCTTAAAATTGACGATAGTAACAACCAAAGACAATGAAAATTCATACCACAATGCCCGACAAACTTGCTCCCCACTTTGAGAGGGAACTGACCGAGGCGAAAGATGCTTTCAAGTCACGGCATTTTCAGGTTTCATGGCGACACCTTGAAAGGGCACATATCTTAGGACAGCCGTATCCTTTGGCACACACTTACGTTCATCTCAAAATGTTGGACTTTGGTGTTCGGACAAAAAACTTTGCCGAAGTTCTTGGACAAATACCCCGACTAATTTTCGGTGGAGTAAAATCTTTTGTTGGTGAAATTCCGGTAGGTAATACTGGTGGTGCAAATGTTCCACCACTGAAACCAATGCAAATACCAGACGATTTACAGCAAATCATTCAACAAGCAAAAAGTAAATAGTAATCAATTTTAATTCGCTGTTGGTGCATGCCTGTGGCGTGAACCTTATTAAAGCGGAGCAGGTAAATATTGCAGGCGAGGACGCCTGCAATGGCAGTGAATAAAAAGACGTTGCACTGCAACGTCTCTACGGGTAATAGTTGTGGTTGGTAAGGACACCAACCACACGTAAATATTATATAGCTATTTAAGCCGGGAATAAGGTGCTAAGGTCACCGGCCAGCAATAATTGCGGTATGGGAGTAAAGCTGGTAAACGGACCTGTTCCGGTGGGCCTGTCAAATACCAGTACCATATCATAACGCGGTGCCGGCCACGGACCGGCAGGAACGGGCTGCTGCAGTGTTGACTGTTGTGTACCTGTTTGCTTCATTAGCTGGTGCACTATACAGTCAGTTCCGGGAGTCTTAGGTAAAATATCCTGGTGTTGCCATGAAATAAGCACCGTTCCTGAAAGAGTAAGCACGTGAGTTACCATTTTCTTAAAATCCTTTTTCTTAAAAGATATATTCACCTGACCGGAAGGTAAGTTCATTTTAGCCGCTAAAGCGGATATGGTTTGGTAAGGGCGCTGGCTGGGTTCATCTCCATCTTTCTTCACCGCAGGGTCAGCCGCATAAATAAAATCAGGTTTGGCAAGCTTTGCATGTTGAAATACATTGTTAGTAGGGTAAAACAAGTTGGCAATGCCCCCTGCCCGCTCCCAGCCCATGGTAACAAGCGAGGTTTCATCTGTAGTACCTACCGCGTTAATGCCGTTGTACTGTACTCCACCATAAGGTCCGGGCTTTTCGGCATGGCGGATAATCATAATTTTTGTTGGTCCCATTGTATCTTTGGTTTAAATTTTGTTTACGTAATTGTTTAGTTGGCTAGTGTCAACTCAAACGTATTTATAAAAACGTATGGAAACAAGAGCCTGCTTTTGGGTGTTGGAATTAGCTTGACCACAACAACCCATAAAAAATGAATTGAAACTACTGAAAACAAAACAGATAAAAACAAAAAGCGGTGTTGTACCATAAAGTATGCTGTTAAAAAAAGAGTATTTATACTATGAAAAAAGGGTATTTATACTACGGGTATTAAAAACCCCTTTTTCTGTAACCTGTTTTAGTATACAGCAACGGTATTACTGACAATCTGAGACTAAAAAGTTGCTCCAAGGGGATAGCTGGAAGCGCTCAGATTATAAATTATTGCATATCATAATAATTGTATTATCTCTGTGTGGGGTAAGCAATTCATTGCTTAATTCAATAGTGCTTTTAAATGCAAAATGCTATTCAACATTTTGCAAATCTAAAATGACAATCTTCCGGTCTTTCTTTGCTTCCTATTTTATTTTGCAACGGGCATTTGCTTCCATCAAACATAATTGCTTTATCAGTGGCTATAGCACGCTTAATCTCTGCAAATGATTGCGCAAGATATAAGCATACTTCTTGCTGATGATGATAGGGATGATTGTCTGCTTTTTAAAGAAGCATTAGAGGAGCTTCCTATCCAAACTGTACTCACAACAGTGCATGACGGGGAACAACTCATGCAAATACTCACCAAAAATACGGACAAACTTTTTCATATTCTTTTTCTCGACCTCAACATGCCACGCAAAAATGGTTTCACTTGTTTAAAAGAAATAAAAGATAATGACCTGTTAAAGCTGCTTCCTGTAATTATTTTCTCTACATCATATGATGAGCATATTGCTGACTTGCTTTATAAAGAAGGAGCAACTCATTACATCTGTAAACCCGCTCATTTTTCTGAGCTAAAAAAAGTAATTCAACAGGTGCTTACACTGGTTACTGAAAATAACAGTTTGCAGCCCTCCAAGAAAAATTTATTCCTCATCAGTTAAACGCCATTCGCTTTGATATGAAAGCCCCTTCAATAACAAAAAAAACACCCGTTAGAAAAGAAATCAAAGAGAAATCTTTTCCAGTAGTTGCCATTGGTGCATCGGCAGGTGGATTGGAAGCTATGATGGAATTGTTAAAAAATCTTCCGGCTGATACAGGTATGGCATTTATTTATGTACAGCACCTCAGTCCAGATCATAAAAGTTTGTTAACCGAAATTTTGTCGAAGAAAACAAAAATGAAGGTGCAGGAAATTGACGACATGGATAAGATAGAGCCCAATAATGTTTTTGTCATTCCATATAACAAAGGAATTGAAGTAACTGACGGACACATAAAACTAATTCCACGCTCGGAAACCAGTGTAGCTATCTCCATTGATATACTTTTTACTTCACTTGCCGAGGCTCAAAAAGAAAGGGTTATAGGCATTGTTCTTTCGGGCAGCGCAAGCGATGGAACTGTTGGTATAAAAGCCATAAAGCAACAAGGCGGCTTAACATTTGCGCAAGATGATACTGCAAAATTCACCAGCATGCCTCACTCTGCCATTTCATCGGGCGTGGTTGACTTTATCTTATCGCCAAAAGACATAGCACTTGAACTAGCACGACTCAGTAAACACCCGTTCCTTAAAAACAATGCCGTTAAAGTTGGCAATGAAGAGTTAATTGACAACAGCGACCCTGATTTGAAAAATATTCTCGGCCAATTACTTCAAGCCACCGGTGTTGATTTCGGTCTGTATAAAATGAATACCATCAAGAGGCGTATTATACGCAGAATATTGTTGTATAAAATAAAAACATTGAAAGCCTATGCAAAGCTGCTCACTCAAAAAAATGAAGAGATTGATATTCTTTACCAGGATTTATTGATTAATGTAACCAGTTTTTTCCGCGATACGGATACACACAAATATTTAAAAGAAAGTCTTTTCCCTAAGTTGCTTAAAAGAAAAAAAGCGGGAGAATCTTTGCGTATATGGGTTGCTGCTTGTGCCACAGGAGAAGAAGCCTATTCTATTGCTATGATGTTGCTCGAAATTCAAGGTAGCACAACAACAAATATACCTGTTCAGATTTTTGCCACAGACCTCAGCGAACATGCAATTGGTAAGGCTCGTGTGGGTATATACACCAAGCAAGAATTGGAAACTGTTTCACCGAAACGAATTCAGCGTTTTTTCACCAAATTGGATGGCAATTTTCGTGTAAATAAAGCGGTGCGCGATATGTGTGTATTTGCTCCACATAATATATTACGAGATCCTCCTTTTTCGCGTCTTGATTTTATCAGTTGCTGTAATCTGTTTATTTATTTTGATACTGCTGCTCAAAAAAAAGTAGTCAATACATTTCACTACGCTTTAAATAAAGATGGTTTTTTGATGCTTGGCAAATCAGAAAACATCAGTCAGTCTGCAAATCATTTTACGGGCGTCAATAAAAAATATAAAATATTTGCTCGCAAAATAAATTCAGGTACACCTACGTTACCTGCCGTTTCACCACGCTTTGCCCAGCAAATTTCATCGGAGAAAATTGTTGCGGTAGTTAACCGAAATAAAACACCCAAAATTACTCCTGTTCATCGTAACGGGCTTGACAGTGCAATTGATGGCGTTCTTGTTTCTGAATTTATGCCTGCAAGCGTTGTTGTTAACCACCAAATGGATATAGTGCAGTTTAGGGGCACAACCGATTTATTCCTTACTCACCCTAAAGGTAAAGCCACTTTTAATATTTTAAAAATGGCTCGACCTGAAATTGCTTTTGAATTACGCAATGCTATTTCAAAAGTGCTAAAAACCAAACATCGGTTCCGCAAAAGCGGCATTGAACTCAGAATAAATTCTGCAATCAGAATTATTAGTGTAGAAGTGGCTCCGCTTAACATAGAGTGGGATGAACCATTGTTATTAATTCTTTTTACGGAGCACGAACAAATAGAAGTTTTTTCGCAATCGGTTAAAGGTGTAAAAAGTAATTCACTTGCTAAAGACCGTAGAATAAAAAAATTAGAAGAGGAGTTAGCATCTGCGCAGGCTGATGCGTTTTTACTCTCGCAGGAGCAGGAGGCATTTACCCAAGAACTGCAAAGTGCCAATGAGGAAGTTGTTTCAAGCAACGAAGAATTACAAACGGTAAATGAAGAATTGGAAACATCCAAGGAAGAAATAGAATCGGCAAATGAAGAATTGACCACCACTAACCAGGAATTACAAACACGGAACGACTTGCTTATTGAATCGTATGAATATTCGGAAGCAATCGTGTCTACCATGCATGAACCAATGCTTGTGCTTGGAAAAGACCTTCGTGTAAAATCGGCCAACAAAGCATTTTATAAAAAATTTGGTGTTACACAAGAGCAGACAGAAGGGGTGCTTTTATACCACTTAGGAAACAAACAATGGAATATTCCTGCACTTAGAAAATTGTTGGAAGACATTATTCCTAAAAATTCTCAATTCCTTAATTACGAGGTAAAACACACTTTCCAGCACATGGGTGAAAAAATAATGTCGCTCAATGCAAGCCGCATTATTCAGAAAACACACCGCGAACATTTAATCCTTCTTATCATAGCTGACATTACGGAAGTAAGACAGTTACTAATAGAAAAAGAACTGAGAGAGAAAAAAATAATCAATAAGGAAGCCAGCGAGCGTAAAAAAGAAAAACTACGATTAGAAAAAGCCGTTGGTGAAAGAACACAGGAATTAAAAGAATCAAACGAATTACTCGCAGATAACAACACCGCACTTCAAAACATGAATAAAGAGCTGGAATCATTTACCTATGTTTCCAGTCACGATCTGCAAGAGCCACTGCGAAAAATACAAACTTTCGCAAACCTCCTGCTCGAAAATGAAAATCAACAATTATCTACTAAAGGCAAAAATCATTTACACCTTATACAGAATGCAGCTGAACGAATGCGGCAACTCATCAGCGATTTATTGGCCTTTTCACGCATTAGCGTAGCCGAACGGAAATTTGAAAGTACTGACCTTAACATAATTGTTGAAGATGTAAAAGCTGAGTTTAAAGAAATTATTGAACAGAAAAATGCCGTTATTGAAGTAACAGCACTATGCACAGTAGAAACCATTCCTTTTCAGTTTCGTCAGCTCATGCACAATCTTATTGGTAATGCACTCAAATTTTCAAAACCCAATGTGCCACCACACATAACAATAAAGAGCAAAAACATTAAATACAGCAAACTTAACAGCAGTATACACCCCACGTTAAAAGAACACTGCCATATTACTATTACTGATAATGGAATTGGATTTGAAAAGGAGTTCAGCGAAAAAATATTTGAAGTGTTTCAACGCTTGCACAATAAGGACAAATACACTGGTACTGGTATTGGACTTGCTATTGTAAAAAAAATAGTGAACAACCACAACGGGACTATTAGCGTAAGGAGCAAACTGAATAAAGGAACTTCATTTGATATATATATTCCTGTTTTGCAAAAAGCATAAACAAACTTCTTAAGTATTTCAGTACATGCAAATATGAATAGAATGGCACCTAATTTCGGCATCCAATTATCGAACCATAGTTTGTCTAACTCCATATTTTAGTTTTGCTTCCCTTCAAATGACGGTATACTAACACAAAAAATAATTGACAGTTTTTTCAATCAGTAATTTGTTTCTTTTTTTGTGGTAATATTTGCTATTCTGACGGCCTACCAACTTTTACATTTGTGCTATAATTAAAACTACAACACAATGAAGGAAAGTAAAGTTTGGTTAATAACCGGTGCAGGCAGTGGTATTGGATTACAAATTGCAAAAGCGGCACTTGCCGCAGGTAATAAAGTTGTTGCTACAGGCAGAGACTCAAGTAAAGTTTTTAAAGCAATTGATTCTCCTACTGATAATCTACTGGTGGTAAAAATGGATGTAACAGATCCAAAAGAAATTGAGGCAGGAGTAAATTCAGCCATTGAAAAATTCGGAACAATTGATGTGCTTGTTAATAATGCAGGTAATTTCTACGCAGGTTTTTTTGAGGAGTTAAGTCAAAGTCAGGTAGAACGCCAAATTGCCACCAACTTATTTGGGCCTATGAATGTAACAAGAGCTGTTTTACCTGTTATGAGAAAGAACAAATCGGGGCATGTCATATCTATTTCATCCACTGCTGCATTGGTTGGTTATGAGCTATGTTCAGCATATGCTGCATCCAAATTTGGATTAGAAGGATTTATGGAATCTTTACAAATGGAAGTTGCGCCATTTGGTATACATACCACCATAGTAGAACCGGGGTTTTTCAGAACAAACTTATTGGAACCATCTTCAACAATCTGGTCAGAACTTCAGGTTGAAGATTATACTGAACGTATTGCTGTACTAAAACCATGGTGGAATAGCATGAGCGGACAACAAGGTGGTGACCCTGCAAAGTTAGCAGCAGCATTACTTAAAATTGCGGGTGAAGATACTCCCCCAAAACGCTGGATGGCAGGAGCAGATAGTATTGCCGAAGCAGAAAGAAAGGCGAATGAATTACAAGAACAGGCAAATGCTTATCGTGAGTTATCTTCATCTTTATCATACGAATAGCACAGTCTCATAAAGTGCTTTATGCTATTTTAAATAAAAAAATGTTTATTTTTATCAATGATATTGTTCAAAGACTTCAAAACATTCAATGAATATATAGGTCTACCAACACCTTTATATAACGATATTGACGTTGGTTACTACGACCCACCGAACATGCTTTCAAAATCGGACCCTATAACAATTGACTTTTACAGAGTTTCATTTAAAATCAATTTTGTTGACAAAACAACACCCAACTCAAAGCCTGTTAATGCTGTGTTTTTTAGCAGCCCTGAAATGACTGGAGGATGGGATATAGAACCTACTTACAAGGGAATGTATGTGCAACTGTCAAAAAAAATCATTGAAGAAAACAGGTTCATATTCAAGAATTATCTTGACTACGGACTGCATGAGCCCCTGTTTTTAACAGACACCGAAATTACAGAGATTACTACTCTTTTTGAATTAATGATAAAATATTACAATAAGGATAGGGAAAATTTTGCGGTGTTGCTCTCGTATGTTAATGTGTTGATTTCATTAGTAGAATCTTTTTATAAAAGACAATTTTCTACCGATCCCAAGCAATACAATCGAATTGTAACCGACTTTCAACAAAGTTTGAAAGATTATTACAACCAGCCTGTAACCCAGCTTCCTAATGTTCAGTATTTTGCAGATAAGTTGGGATTAACACCCAACTATTTTGGAGACATCATTAAACACTTTACACATAAATCTGCCATTGAAAACATCCACGAATTTGTGATTAAAAAAGCAAAGGAGTTGTTGGAAAAGAATGCGGAGATGAATAGTACCGAAGTGGCTTACGAATTAGGTTTTGAATATCCTAACTACTTCTCCAAATTCTTTAAAAAGCAGGTCAATCTCACACCTAAGCAATACAGATTGCAAGCAATCAAAAACTAAATTCAAAAACGCCTTCATCGAAAGGCGTTTTTCATTATCAGTAATTTGTTTCTTTTTTCGTAGTAGTATGTTTCCTGCCGCTGTATTACGAACTTCTAATTTTGAAGTATCATTAAAACATTCACAATATGGAAAATAATCAATCTCAAAAAGAAGGTGGAAGTTCAAGACGAAACTTTATTCAACAATCTGCGGTTGCAGGACTGGGTTTACTATTTACCCCTAATTTGTCTGCATCTAATAATTTATCCGACCATAAACCGAATAAGGTAAAAGTAGGCGATATGGGTACGAGAAATTTGGGGAAATTAAAAGTGTCTGCATTAGGGGCAGGTTGTATGAGCATTAGTGCCAATTATGGTGCAGCAGCAGATAAAAATGAAGGTATAAAAACTATTCGTAAAGCTTATGAAAAAGGCATTACATTTTTTGACACTGCCGAAGTGTATGGTCCGTATACAAACGAGCAATTGGTAGGAGAAGCATTAGCACCATTTAGAAACAAAGTATCAATTGCAACAAAGTTCGGTTTTGATATTGGTGGACCGCAGATTGCTTTAAATAGCAAACCCGAGCATATCAAAAAGGTCGTTGAAGAATCGTTAAAACGACTGAAAACCGACCACATAGACCTTTATTATCAACACCGTGTTGATCCGAATGTGCCAATAGAAGATGTTGCTGGTGCGGTAAAGGATTTGATTGGAGCAGGTAAGGTGTTACATTTTGGTTTGTCGGAAGCAAGTGTAAAAACTATTCGTAGAGCCCATACTGTGCAGCCTGTTTCAGCTATTCAAACCGAATATTCTTTTATGGAAAGAAGTGTTGAGAAAAATGGTGTATTGGCAATTTGTGAAGAGTTGGGAATTGGATTCGTTCCGTGGGGACCGATTGGTATGGGTTATTTAACGGGTAAGCTTAATGCTCAAACTAAGTTTGATGATAAATTAGACCTACGTTCAACTTTTGACCGTTTCACTCCAGAAAATTTAGCGGCAAACATGCCTATCGTAAATTTGTTAAACCGCTTTGCCTCTAAAATAAATGCAACCGCTTCTCAAGTTGCTTTGGCTTGGCTGATGGCACAAAAAACTTTTATTGTACCCATTGCAGGTACAAGAAATATTCCTCATTTAAATGAAAATTCAGGAGCAATTGATATTCAATTGACCACTGTCGAGTTGCAAGAATTAGAGACTGAATTTTCAAAGCTAAAAGTATATGGGGGCAGAATGAACGCAATGCAAATGACATTTTGCGAATAAAAATATAATTTAAGGAATAAAGATACATGGAATCTCAGAAAAAAGTATTGCTTATAAATACACACTTAACCTATCCCAACTGGACAGAAGGGACTTTAAACAATTCATTTATACAAAAAGCAAAAGACTTCTTTGAAACAAAAGATTTTGAAATTTTAGAAACAAAAATTGAAGATGGCTACAATCCAGACGAAGAAGTTGAAAAACACTTGCAGACAGATATTGTAATTTTACAAATGCCTGTAAACTGGTTTGGTGCACCTTGGATTTACAAAAAGTATGTTGATGAGGTTTTTAACAATGGACTTTTTAGTAAATCATTCTTGACCGGTGACGGCAGAACCAATGACAACTCAACAAAACAATACGGAACTGGTGGACTTTTACACGGTAAAAAGTTTATGATTTGTGCCACTTGGAACGCCCCAGCAGAAGCGTTTGACAATCCTGTTCAACAGTTAATGCAAGGAAAAAGTACAGCAGACCTTTTTCTAAACATTACAAGCAACTACAGATTTTGCGGATATGAAATTATTAAAGACTATAACTGCTTTGACATTTTCAGAAAGAAACCAACACCCGAAGATTTTGAAAACTATGCAAAGCATTTAGCAAGTGTTTTCAATTTAGAGAACATAACGATAACAGCAGCTAACCTTGGTTAAATACAGCATCCCTCTAATTAAACAGACCCTTGTAAACAGGGAGACTCAACTGAAGATAAAATGTCTACAAAAAATAAAAGCCGCGACTAACACGGCTTTTATTTTTTGTAGAGGACAAGGGACAAAAGTCGAACCTTGAAACGTTATTAAAAGACTTAAATCTTATAAATGATGATAATAAAAATACACGCCACAGGCGTCCGCTAACAATGCTTATGTGTTTATGTATGAACTTGACGCAGAAAACCTCTTTTTTGGCGTTTTTACACCTGATTGTTTTATACTTAATTAGTACTTTTGGATAATAATAAAAACTAAAAATTATGGCAACTATTAATCCTCACATTAACTTCAACGGAAATGCAGAAGAAGCATTTACTTTTTACAAATCAGCATTTGGCGGAGCGTTTACAAACGTTGTTCGTTTCAAAGATCTTGCAAGCACTGAACATCCCATCTCGAAAGAAGAAGAAAATAAAATTATGCATATTGCTTTGCCTATTGGTAATTGTATGCTGATGGGAAATGATGTTCCGGAATTTATGGGACGAACAAATGAAAATGAGAACAGAAGTAAAATTGTAATAGCTGCAGAAAGTAAAGAAGAAGCAGATAAATTATTTAACGGACTTTCGGCAGGCGGGCAAATCGAAATGCCTCTTGATGAAAGTCCATGGGGTTCCTATTTCGGTATGTTCAGAGACAAATATGGTGTTGAATGGATGGTAGACTTTACCGAAAAAAAATAACGGAAAAATATAAACGAATCAACTTAAAACAAAAATGCCCGTAACTTTTACAAGTTACGGGCATTTTAAAAGTAGAGGACAGAGGACAAAAGTCGAACTTAGAAACTCTATTTGAGGATTTAAACATATTGAATAATGAACTTTTAAAAATAAATAATCAACTTTGAAATATTCATACAAAATACTGAATCCCCTACTCTACTAATTTCTGTATTTCTTAGGTTGTTATAAGTTGGTAGTGTCAAAATACTGTCTAGCAAAGTCAGAAATACGTTTGTGTCTTTCTATAATTTCAGTTTCAGTCCATTGAGTTTTTTCTCTAATTTCGGTGTAACTTGATAGAGCAGTGTCTTGAAATAGTTCACTTTTCTTGTCAAATGATTTGTTACCAAACCTACTATTTTGAGTCTGTGTCAATAAAGCCAAGTTACCAGCAAGTTGTAAAAAGTTCTTTTTAAACTCTTCGCTATATTTTTCGTCTGTCGGGTTTTGCGGTTTGATATGTTCAATAGTGTAACTATTGTAACGGTCTTTATCCAATAATGCACCCGAACCCTTGTCAGTTCTTATACTATTTTCATATTGCCATAAAACAAACTTGATTGTATTGCGGTTGTAATGCCATTTTTCGTTGTCAAAATAGTTTGTGATTACATTTTTAAACCTATCTCCGTCATTCCAATACCACTTAAAGCCTGTTTTTGTGGCCTTTTTAATATCTTGATACAAATTGTTAATGTTGTAATTAACATCGGGATTGAAATATTGCTTTGAATAATCGGGTAAATAGTCTGTGCGATAATCACCTAGTTTGAGTTTGAAGCAAAGGACTTCCAATAATTTCAAAATCTTTTTGAACGTGTCGCCTTTTACTTCTCCTTTGTAGAAAAGTGTCAGCAAAACCAGTTTCCAATTCGCTTCGTTGCCAACAAAGAAAAGGTTTGTAATGTCCGATTGATTTTTATTACTCACAATACTTTTAGCACTATGAGTTAAAACAACAAAGTTTTCAAAAAACAACTTTATCCATTTAGTTTTATTTTCTTCTTTATTTAATTTTTTCTTTATCGCTTCAATGTTACCGTCAATGTTGAAAAACAAATTACAGTAATTGTCTAAAAGTTCATTTTCTGAGAAGTAGCCCTCAACTGCTTCAATATATCGGTATGATATGGAAATATTGCTTTGAATTTCTGCAATGTCATTATTTGCTTGATTGTTGTTTGTACTTTGAATATAAATTTGGTGCATTAAATATGCCTTGATAATTTCAAATCTTGAAAGTTCTTTACCACGATTGTTTTGATATTCAAAAACCTGTGTCGCCTCAACTTTGTTAGTAATATAAAATGTGCTGATTACTGCATTTTCTAAAGTCTGCTGAATTAAGTTTAAGTTCTCTGTCGCTAGTTTACTCAATTCTGTTTCAAAGAAGTTAAAGGCTTTAATTATTCTTTTTTGTGAAATTGTTTCGGTGTCGTCAATGGCTGATACCAAATGTTTTTGAGTAACTTTTTTGAAAATTACTTGGTCTTCATCAATAGTTTTGAAAACGTCTGTCAAATAGATTTCTCTGATGCTGTCAATATTTTCGCCTTTTATAATTTTGATTTTGGCTATTGCAGAAAGAAACAAAATTATTGTTGTAAGTCTTTGTTGTCCATCAATTATAAAAAGAGTGTTTCCGTCCTTTTCAAAAAGGAATTGTCCCAAATAATATTTCTTTCCTTTTTGTTCTAAAAGGTCGTCAAGGAATTGAGAGCATTGTTTGTCACCCCAACTGTAAGCACGCTGATAGGCTGGTATTCTAACGTAGTCTGAACTTTTGAAAAGTTGTTGAATATTTTCAGCAACTTTATTTTCAAGTGCCGTTTCTGTTTGATTATTCATTATGCAGTTCTTGTTTTTTTACAAATTTTTCTTAAATATAAATTTAACTCATTTTTTTCCTGAACGTCAAATAATTCACACCATGCACGCACCACGCACACAAAAAGCACACTACATGTTTTACTAGCTTTATTATTTAGATACCATGTTAAAACTACTCAAAACTTTCGTTCTTATGAGTTTGGGTAATACAAAATACTTATCTGTCAAAAATAGATATACAAATCTTTTGGGGTGCTTGCTCTAATAAATCTTTCCTTTTGTGATGGAGTTGTTTTAAGCTATACCCAAGTGGGTAAACTTCTGCATTACTTGACATTTTAACATACTTTTTTTCACTCCATGCATAAGTACCCTCTATTAAATACTCGCAGTAATTCTCTTTATTAAATATAAATGTATTATCCCCTAGCTTCGTATTATAATACTCAATAAAATTGCTTAAATAAGTCCTATCAGTAAATATAAATTGCCCTGTTACACTATCTCGTTTCCATAAATCAAGTAATCGACATTCAACATGCTCACTTTTCCCATCATTATAAGAAATTATAAATGTGTTTTCATCAACTGCAATAGCTTTTTCTAATAAGCCCGAATTAAAAAAATATTCAGAGCCATACCTCATAAAGCTAGACATTCCTTTTTTATATTCTTTTCTTACCAGCGTAGAATCAAACTTGTTTTTAAACGGTTTAAAATCCTTTACGGTTTGAAGTAAATTAAGCCCTGTATCATATATATCAAAACTATAATTATAGTTTTGTGCTACTATAATGTTTTTCTCTAATAAAGTAATTGGTTCTATTGAAATATGAGTTAACTCTATATTGGTTATGTGTGGGTGTATAGCTTTAATTATTTTATGGGTTTGTAAATCCATTAAAGCAATTTCGGTTTTTACAACTTCATGGAATGGATTTGTTGAATTGTAGGCTTTTGTTAATATTAAACGCTCACCGTATAGTTTTAAGTTTTCGTATTTTATGTTAATGTCTAAATCATGTTTAGTTAGTTTGTTATTAGTGTAGTTATAATGAAACAAATTATCTTCAATTAATACTACTAAATTATCTTGGTTAACATCATAATCATTTATTATTAACCTATCATCTAGCATAATATCATTTAGGTTTGGTATAATAATATATTGCTTAGTAATACTTTTAGTATTCACGTTTATTTTAGTTAAATAAAACGTGTCTAAATGCAAGTTTCTATCATAATAATTGATATAAAAAGTATCGTTCTCAAGCCTTGTTTTTATTTTACTACTTCGTGCATCTGAACCCAAATCATTTAAAAACAAAATACTATCTAATTTAGCCATTTCTGTAAAATGTCTAATATTAGACTGCCCAATTGATAGTTTAGATACTACTATAAAAAAAACAAAGCAAAATATATAGCTTTTAAAGTTTCGCATTCACGGTGTTTATATTAAGTGCTAAAATAATAAATTAGGTTTTTAAAGTGCAGAGAACAGCAAAAAAGCGCAAAATTGTTCAAAAAATGGCAATTATAATCCAACACATCCGACTTTGGCGGTGCTGTGCATTAGAAAACATATAGTAACTGAAATAACCACTATAACCGATATTGGCTAGGGTGGTTAAACGGTTTTTTTAAGTGCAAAAAGCAGCAGAAAATGGCAAAAAAAAGCAAATTCATACCACTAAATCATACTCCAACACATTCAACCTTGGCGGTGTTGTGCATTAAAAATATATAGTAATAAGAGTTACCACCATATCCATTATTGGCTAGGGTGGTTAAATTGGTAATTAACCGATTAGTTACCGATGGTTAACCAGTAGTAACCGCTAAATAATACCCCACCACATCCAACCTTGGCGATGCTGTGCATTAGAAAACATATAGTAATAGAAATTACCACCACATCCGACTTTGGCTAGGGTGGTTAAATGCTAATTAACCGATTAATTACCGATAGTTAACCAGTAGTAACCGCTAAATAATACTCTAACACATCCGACTTGGGCGGTGCTGTGAATGAAAAGCATATAGCAACTGGAATAGCCACCATATCCAATATTGGCTAGGGCGGTTACATGATATTTAACCGATAGTTAACCAGTAGTAACCGCCAATTGTAACCGCTAAATAACACCCCAACACATCCAACCTTGGCGATGCTGTGCATTAAAAACATATAGTAACTAGAATAACCACCACATCCGATATTGGATAGGGTGGTTAAATGGATTTTCAAGTGCAAAAAACAGCAGAAAACGGCAAAATTTGGCAAAAAACGGTAAATTCATACCACTAAATTATACCCCCACCACATCCGACTTTGGCGATGCTGTGCATTAGAAAACATATAGTAACTGAAATTACCACCATATCCAATATTAGCAGGGTGGTTACATTATAATTACCGATTAGTAACCGATAGTTAACCAGTAGTAACCGCCAATTGTAACCGCTAAGTAATACTCCAACACATCCGACTTTGGCGGTGCTGTGCATTTGAAAACATATAGTAATTGGAATAACCGCCCCTATCCGATATTGGCTAGGGTGGTTACACGGTTATTAACCGATTAATTACCGATAGTTAACCAGTTGTAACCGCCACTTGTAACCGCTAAATAATAGTCCAACATATCCGACTTTGGCGGTGCTGTGCATTAAAAACATATAGTAATTGAAATAACCACTATAGCCGATATTGGCTAGGGTGGTTACACGGTTATTAACCGATTAGTTACCGATAGTTAACCACTAGTAACCGCCAATTTAACCGCTAAGTAATAGCCCAACACATCCAACCTTGGCAGTGCTGGTCTTAAAGACATATAGTAATAAGAGTAACCACCATATCCGATATTGGCTAGGGCGGTTACATGGCTATTAACCGATTAGTTACCGATAGTTAACCAGTAAATAACCGCCAATTGTAACCGCTAAATTATATCCCACCACATCCGACTTTGGCGGTGCTGTGCATTGAAATATATAGTAAATGGAATAACCACTATAGCCGATATTGGCTAGGGTAGTTAAACGGATTTTCAAGTGCAAAAAACAGCAGAAAACGGCAAAATTTGGCAAAAAATGGCAAATTCATACCGCTAAATTATACCCTAACACATCCGACTTTGGCGGTGCTGGGCATTAGAAAACATATAGTAACTGAAATAACCACTATAACCGATATTGGCTAGGGTGGTTACACGGTTATTAACCGATTAATTACTGATGGTTAACCAGTAGTAACCGCCAATTGTAACCGCAAAGTAATAGCCCACCACATCCAACCTTGGCGGTGCTGTGCATTTGAAAACATATAGTAATTGGAATAACCGCCCCTATCCGATATTGGCTAGGGTGGTTACATGTTTGTTAACCGATTAGTTACCGATGGTTAACCAGTAGTAACCGCCAATTGTAACCGCAAAAAATATTCCAACACATCCGACTTTGGCGGTGGTGTGCATTAGAAAACATATAGTAAGTGAAATAACCACCATATCCGATATTGGCTAGGGCGGTTAAACCGTTTTTCAAAGTGCAAAAAATAGCAAATTCAGACCGCTAAATCATGCTCTAGCACATACAACCTTGGCGGTATTGTGCATTAGAAAATATATAGTAACTGGAATTACCACCATATCCGATATTGGATAGGGTGGTAACATTATTATTAACCGATAAGTTACCGATAGTTAACCAGTAACCGCCAGTAGTAACCGCTAAATAATACCCCACCACATCCAACATTGGCGATGCTATGCATTAGAAAACATATAGCAACTGAAATTACCACTACATCCGATATTGACTAGGGTGGTTACATGATAATTTACCAATTAGTAACCGATAGTTAACCAGTAATAATCGCCAATTGTTACCGTTAAATAATAGTCTAACACATCCGACTTTGGCGGTGCTGGCCTTAAAAACATATAGTAATAAGAGTAACCACCATATCCGATGTTGGTTAGGGCGGTTACATTGCTATTAGCCGATAAGTTACCGATAGTTAACCAGTAGTAACCGCCAATTGTAACCGCTAAATAATATCCCACCACATCCAACTTTGGCGGTGCTGTGAATTAGAAAACATATAGTAATAAGAATAACCATTATATCCGATATTGGCTAGGGCGGTTACATGGCTATTAACCGATTAGTTAACGATAGTTAACCAGTAATAACCGCCAATTGTAACCACTAAATCATACTCCACCACATCCAACTTTGGCGGTGCTGTGCATTAAAAATATATAGTAATTGAAATGACCATATCTGATATTGGCTAGGGTGGTTAAACCGTTTTTCAAAGTACAAAAAACAGCAAAAAAATAAAGTTTGCAATGGTAGGTGCTTAGCCATGTTACAAAAAAGAATAGTTGAGATGTATTTGTTTGATGGTAATTATACAGCCTCTATCATTGCATGGGTTAAATAAATACTTACCTTATTGTTTACTTCTTCTAATTCTAAGTTATAGTATATAGCGAGTGCTTGCAATCTGCTTAATACTTCTTTATCCGATACTTTTAATACTACTTCGTTTGGACTTATAGTAGCATAATCAATATGGTGGTTACTTATAATATCAATTATTTTGGTAATAACGAGTAGTGTTTGTTGGCTAATAATTTGGTCTAAGTTTACTACTGCTGGTGCTATAACATGCTTATTAGTTTCATTAATTAGTTTTACATAATTATTTACCACTTCATTAAACCTTAAATCTGTTCTGTTTTCTGCATAAAATTGTAAGCTAAAGCTTTTCATTTCAAGGTTAATGGTTTCATAAGTATATATTAAATCCATTTCCCACTTTTCATACTCTTCTAAGTTAACTAACTTATGCGAGTCAACCATACTCATTAGGTCAACTATATACGATAAATGCTTTTCCGTATAAGTTCTTCGGGTTATGGCTTTCTTTTTATTTTCCAGCTCTTGTTGCTTTTGTTCGGTTATAAATAGCAGAAGCAAATCGTTATATTTTTTATTTTGTTTTATTTTATAGCTGTTTGTTTTAAATGATAAAATCATCATAAATGCAAAAAGCAATAAACATATGGCGGTGCCACTTATAAAAACTAAACTAACTGCGTTGCTGATGCTTAAATCCATAATGGGTTAAATAATTGTGTAAAGCCAAAAATAGTGAAATATTAGCCGCTATTCCAAATAAATCATTCAGCATCCAAAACAAATTATTCCATTCTGTTGGTAAACGATTGGCATACATAAATGAACTCAATGTTATAATATAATAAGTTGAAAAAGCGAGTATTACTAGTATTTCATATAGCTTAGCTGTTTCAAACGTAAGCCATTTATAAGCATGAAAAATACACATACACACTATAAAAATACTTTGTGTTACTTTGGCTTCTGACGGGTACAAAGCAGGGTTTTTAATGGCAGCATAAAGCATATATATACTTGTGCAAAACCAAATTATTAAATAAGGTAATCGGTATTTATTAAACTTAGGTTGTGCTGTAAAATACAAGCAGATTAATAATAGCTCTAAAACACTATGAATGCTTGGTAATAATGGATTGCTATAATGAAATTTATTAGCATAAAAAGAAGTGATTTCACCTAAAACAGAAAATAAAATAATAATGGCTAGTAGCTTTACATCTTTTAATAAAAAATATTTAAACCTACCAACGGCTAAAACAGCCGCTGGTAGTATTGAAAAAATAGAAATATATTTTATAATTAAAAACACTAACTAAGAGTTTAATGGATTAGCAGATGAACAACGACTTGGACAAGGTACAGTATAATTAATAGCTAATTCCAACATATCATTTTCTACCGAATTAGCCGCAACTATAATAGGTTTAATATTTCCTTCTGCGTCTAATCCGTTATATATACGTAAACCTTTTGCACCCTCTTGGCTTAATAATTGTTTTATCCACTCTTCGCCTACAAAATTGGCTATAGGTTGGTTAGGAAATGTAGCTCTAAAATTTTTAGTTAATTGGGCTGCATCTTGAATGCTAATAGGTGCGCCCTCGTTTCCGTTAAATGACATAATAATAAATGGTTTTAAGTGAGTGATTAATTGTTTTTTTTATCTTTTATAATTGTCTTATGCAAATGGTGTAAATCGGCAATTATGGTTTTTAGCTCTGCTAATTTGGTTACTTGGTTTAATGGGTTATTTACCCAATTAGGGTCAAGTAAAGTAAGTTGTTCCTCTAACAGCCTATTGCGTTCCATTTCGGCTATTAGTTTTTGTTGTAAAGTAAGCAGTTCATTGTTATCAGGACTTTTAAGTATAGTACCATTACCTGTAATCAACCAGTTTAAATCTATTTTCTCAAACTTATTTGCAATATCCAATAAAATATCAACTGAGGGTTTTTTGTTTGCATCCCTTAGGCGGTTTATTTTTTCGCTTGAGGCATAGGCAAGGCCATTTATAGCAAAATCGTTTATATTTTTATAGCCGTGGGTTTCAGCTATTTGTAAAATACGCTCAAAAAAACTGCTTTTTTTACTCATAGGTAGTTTAAATATACAAACATGTTTGTATAAATTTGATTTTACTTATTTAGCAAGCAATATAAGCAAACAAAAACAGCAAAAACAAATTTCAACCCAACTATATAAGCCCCTTTTAGTGCTTATTAAAAACACTTTTTGCAAAAGCGGCTTTGTAAAAACTACTTTAAAAGGGCTTAAACTTAATACCGTATATTAATTTAACCCTTTATCATACTATGAAAAAACTAAGTATAGCCCCTACCTTTTTAAGCCCCGAAAATTATATGATAGCCAAACTACCCATAGCTATTGATAACCATTATGTACTACAACCCTTAACACGCATTATTAGGTTAGAGGCCGATACTTATTGTACTAAAATTGTTACCACAGACAAAACCTATGTGATAGCTAAAAATCTAGGACATTACGAAAAACTATTACCCGAACACTCCTTTTTAAGGGTGCATAACAAACACATAGTTAACCTTAACTTTATTCATATAATTAACTGCAAAGGACACTGGTGTGTGGAGTTGGTAGATAAAACAGTACTCCAAGTATCGGACAAAAAACAACAACTGCTACTACAAAAACTAGGCATAAAAAACGAACCGTTAGCTGCCAAAGCCCAACCATAATCTAACGCTACCCATCGGTTGGATTTTTTAGTTTAATTGTTTACTTCCGTTTTACTTTGAATGTGTTAATTAAAACCAAACACAAATGAAACACCTAAACAAAACAAACCCTTGGCTAAGTCGTATTAGCCAAACATGGGCTTTTAGTTTAAAAGCCACTACACTACTTTTACTTATGTTTTGCATTACTACCAGTAAAGCCCAAACTAACCCCTGCGGTTGCACCCCTACCAGTACCGTTTATAGTTATACATACAATGACCCAATAAATTGCCCAAATGGTTATATTGATGTGGAATTTACGATGGTACAATGTGGCAGCAGCATAGGCATTTTGTTTAACCAAGCGGTAGGTTATAACCCCCTTGCTGCTTATCCTAACAATTTTTATCCTTGTAATTTTCAAGCTGATTACAAAGTTGCCCAAGATAAAATTCTAAGCATGTATGGTGCAGGCAATAATATTACATTTACTTATTCGGCTGCTTGCAATGCCGTAGTTGAAATGAATTATGGCAATATAACTTGTTACACCTTTCCGCTAGAGGGGCCTCAAACGGGCCAAGCTATACCTTATAACTTAGGTATAGTTAACCAAACGGTAGAGTGTACGGGGGTATCGTGCTGCACCACCGAGTGGATTTTTAACGCAACAACCAACCAGTACCACCAAGCCCCTAATTACCCCGTGGTTAATTGTACCAACTCAAGCCCTGTATTACTTGCTACTTACAAAATGCAGTGTTTAGATAGAAACGGAGTACAACAAAATGTAAAGGGTACGCCAGGAAGAGTTATAGCCCCTTGTTATTCGTTTTGCGACCCAGTGAGTGCTGCGGTTATGTTAAAAACAAACATAAACGATAAGTTTCAACCTATACCAGAGCAAACCAATATAACACTTGCACCTATTCCTGCTACCAGTGCCGTTACTTTTTCAGATACTAAAAACATCAACAAAATTACTGTTTACGATGTAGAGGGTAAAAAAGTATTGGAGCAAAATACCTTTGAGGGCAATAGTATTGATATAAGCCAATTAAAAGCAGGCGTACATTTTGTACATGTATTTTTTAACAATGCCTCGCTGCGTACCATTAAAATCATAAAAGAGTAATTACTACATTTTGCCTTTTAACTGTAAAAACAAGCCTGTATAGGCTTGTTTTTGTTTTTTGTATTGTATATTCGAATGAAGTAATTTTTATATGAAACTAAAATTATACACCCTATTGTTTATGCTCTATTATTTGTGTAATTGTATAAACACACAAGCCCAAGTAAACCGTAGAGAAGAGCGTAAAAATGTACCTTACCGAGCTAACTACCAACGCATGGTAAGCAGTGCTTGCGCCAACCATAGTTTAGAAATAAAAGAAGGTTATATATGGGCATGGGGTAATAATAACTATGGGCAGTTAGGCGATGGTACTAACCTGCAACGCAAAAAGCCAGTACGCATTAGTACTTATAACAATTGGGTATTAATAAGCACAGGCGGCAACCATAGTGCGGCCATACAAGCCAACGGTACTTTATGGACATGGGGTTATAACAACTACGGGCAGTTAGGTACTAATACTTTTTTAAATAAAAACATACCCACCCAAATAGGTGCTGATAGCAATTGGATAAGTGTAGCTTGTGGCAACGATTTTACCTTAGCCATAAAAGCCGATGGTACTTTATGGGCATGGGGTAATAATGACAATGGGCAGTTAGGCAATAATACTTTAGTCAGTAAAGACGTACCTACCCAAATAGGAGTAGCTACCAATTGGGTAGCCATAGGCGCAGGTTATGCACATAGTATAGCCGTACAAGCCAATGGTACTTTATGGAGTTGGGGTAGTAATAATAAAGGGCAATTAGGTATGGGCAATACTAATACTTATACTAGCCCTACCCAAGTAGGAAGCGATAGTATTTGGGTAAGCATAGCCGCAGGGTATGAACACAACATGGCTATAAAAGCCAATGGTACTTTATGGACTTGGGGAGCTAACGATTCAGCCCAATTAGGCGATGGCACATTTCAAAACAAAACCATACCCACCCTTATAGGTACTCAAAGCAATTGGGTAAGTATAGCTGCGGGTAAATACCAAAGTTTAGCCATACAAGCCAACGGTACTTTATGGGCTTGTAATAGCACCTATACTATACCCACACAAATAAGCACTGCCAAAAATTGGGTAAATATATTTGCAGGCCATACCCACAGTATAGCCCTGCAAGCCAACGGTACTCTATGGGCTTGGGGTACTAATACCTTTGGGCAAATAGGCAACGGTACAAACCTTACCGCCACAAACCCAACAGTAATAAGCCAAGCACCAAATGGCTGGCTTATGGTTAGTGTTGCATCTAATAGCAATAGTGGTATAGGTACTAGTATGGGCATAAAAACGGATGGAACTTTGTGGGCTTGGGGCAGTAATTTGAATGGACAGTTTGGCAATGGTACTTTAGCCGCCAGTAATTACCCTATACAAATAGGTACGGCTAGCAATTGGGTATGTGTAGAAATAACTCAATCATATACCATAGCCTTACAAGCCAATGGTACATTGTGGAGTTGGGGTAGAAACAGCTCTTATTTGGGTATAGGGGTTTCTTTTGATAACGGTTTTCAAACTACACCCGTGCGTATAGGTACAGATAGTAATTGGGCAAGCTTTTATGCATATGGGAGTGTATTTGGTTTAAAGGCTGATGGCACTTTATGGTTTTGGGGTTATACGGGTAATACTCCTTATTATATAGATACTTCCGTTACCGAAATTACTACCCCCGTGCAACACAATGCAGCCAGAGATTGGGTAAGTGCCAGCCATATGGGTTCTTATTGTTTATTAAAAGCTGATGGCTCTTTATGGGCAGCAGGAGATAATACTTTTGGACAATTAGGCAATGGTAACTATACCAATGGTACAGGTACTACACTTTCAAGAGTTGGTGATGTTAACCATAAAAACTGGATAAAAATAACTTCTTATTATTATAACTATAATTGCGCTGCGGTACAAGCCAATGGCACACTTTGGACATGGGGCTTTAATTTATATGGGGGGTTGGGTGATGGCACCAACATTAATAGAAATAGTCCTGTACAAATAGGTGCAAATAAGCAGTGGTTATTTATTCGAACTGGAAATGCCATATCGGGTGGTAGAGCCATAGCTGCCAATGGTACTTTATGGGCTTGGGGTGCTAACGATTATGGAACGTACGGCAATGGCTATATGGGTACTTGGTTAGTACCCACCCAAGTGAATAACGATAACAATTGGATAAACATTGCTAATTTAGCTACCCATGCCATAGGTTTAAAAGCACACCGCAATGGTTTTTGTGCGGTAGGGGTAAACGATTATGGACAATTGGGTGATACCACTAACAATAGTACTACCGTTTTTAATTGCGATTTAGGGGTAGCACCTTGCCAAATACCCCCTAAGCCCGTAGCAGATAGTGTAAAAATATGTTTAGGCAGTAGTGCTATTTTAAATGCAAGTGGCTTAGGTGTATTAAGTTGGTATAGCGATTCCATAGATGGCAATTTTTTAGGAGTAGGGGCTAATTTTACGCCACCGCTATTACAAAATAGTACCACCTATTATGTACAAGATAGTACTTGTTTTGTAAGCAATAGGCAACCTGTACCCCTTGTAGTTTTAGCCAAACCCAAAGGGGGTTTTACCATAAACAATAATGTACAATGTATAAAAGGCAATCAATTTGTATTTACCGATACCTCAAACATAGGTAAAAGCCATATAAAACGTATATGGAGTTTAGGCAATACCGATACCGCTTCACTGGCAACGGTAAACAAAACCTATACCCTTACCAATGCTTACGCCATTCTGTTAGTAGTTTACGATACTAATTCGTGTACAGATACCATTACTAAAACCATTCATGTAATAGCCAGTCCTCAATCAGGCTTTATCGTTAATCAACTCAATCAATGCGTAAATAACAACAACTTTATATTTACCGACACCTCAAGTATTAGTATAGGTACACTAAACCGCTCGTGGCAATTTGGCGATGGGGGAACAAGCATAAACACCGATTCAATAAGCCATAAAAAATACAGTTTGGCTAATACCTATTGGGTTAAATTAATTGTAGCTAGCGAAAACGCTTGTAAAGATTCAACACTTAAACGGGTTACGATATACGAAAAACCAACAGTTAAAGCCCTTGCTTCCGATACCCTTATTTGTGCAGGTAATACCATTGTTTTAAATGGAAACGGAGCTAAAAATTATACATGGACAGAGGGTGTTTTAAATGGTATAGCCTTTATACCCACACAAAGCAAAAACTACCAAGTAATAGGTATAGACAGTAACAATTGTGCTGATACCAATACCATACATATAACCCTTAAACCCATGCCCAATATTACTACTACTTGGAGTAAACCAACTATTACCGCTAGCCAAGTAAATGCCAGTTACCAATGGTTAAACTGCAATAGTAATTTTGCGCCCATTGGCGGAGCCAATGCACAAATATTTACCCCTGCTAATAATGGTAGCTATGCCGTAAGTATTAACTTAAATAATTGTATTGATACCTCCGCTTGTGTAGCTATAAATGGTATTGGTATAAACGAAATATACAATAACCCATTAAGCATATACCCCAACCCCAATAATGGTATATTTACCATTAACACAACGCAACAAGGCGAGTATAAAATAAGCAATGAATTAGGGCAAACCATACAAAGTTTTAAAACCTTGTATACCGATAATAGCACCCTAATTGATATAAGTAACCAACCCAACGGCATTTATTTTTTACAGTTTACCAATACGTTTAGTACTTATACCTATAAACTGGTAAAACAGTGAGTATTGTAACTCACAAAACCGTATGCGTTACTAGCATGGAAAAAGCAATACGCATATCCAATTAAAACCCTTAATTACATTTTGAGAAATCGTTACTTATTGTAAATAACGATTTTTTTTCGTTCCGAACGAAGCGTTCGGAGGTCAGTTCCGAACCGTCCCGAACGATTTACTTACTTTCTATATAATGCTAATTACATCTAATTATTTTGAAATTAATAATATTTTATTACTTTTGAGTAATATGGAAGCCACTTTTAAACGATTAATGGAATTATTCCCAACGGAAGCCACTGAAATTGAAAATGTAGATAATGCTTATCCGCTCATTAGTACAACCGTAGTTCCTTTATCATTCACAGGAGTAAATGCACGAACATTTTATGCTTGGAAAGAGAATGGTTTAGTTGATTTAACCATCATGAAAAAACAAGATGAAACAGGGCGAGTATGGATTAAGTTAAACCTATACGAATTTGTTTGGATTAAGATAGTACAGTGTATGCGTGATTTTGGCTTGTCTTATGACCATATCAAAATCGTAAAAGACAGATTTGAAATAAAAACCTACATGGAAATTGTCAATAATTTAGATGAAATGGAGAACATGTGGCGCAATCATTTACATTTTAGTGAAGAAAAGGTACAGGAACTAAGGGATGTTTTCCAAAAGCTTTCAGATATAATGTGTACAGTATATGACGAAAACGACCCCTATGAACAACAAAAAACAGTGTTGTTTAATATGATAATAACAACCATGATGAAACAAGCAAAAAGTTCCATTTTATTACTAAAAGAGAAAGATGGTTTTCGCTCTGATATTATGTTCTATAATGGTATTGAGGATATTGATTCTAGAATGTTCAAAAATATCCGAAAACCTCATTTTGAAATTCCTTTATTAGAAATAATAGAGGAGTTTTTTGACCAGCCAAAGAGTGAAGAGTATGGAATGCAATTGGGATTATTTAATCCAAAAGAGAAAAGGGTATTAGATGCATTGAAAAAAAATGATTTTAAAGAATTACACATTAAAATAGATGATAAAAACGATTTTATAATTGAGGCAATAGAAGAGGGAAATATTACTGATGAACAAGCGGCACAAGTAAGAAAAATGCTTGGATTAGGTAATTACCAGTCTATCAATTTGAAATTTAGGAATGAAAAAAATCTATACTTTAAGAAAACTAGAAGAGTGGAATAATAGTTGCAAAACAAGAGATAAAATAAAAAACACCCGTATTGGTTACGGCTTTAACGAAAACAAAAATTGAAACCTTGTAGCCCAAGTTTTCGGTTACACAGCCAACAACGCTGTTATGTTAAGTTTAGAACAATGTAAAACCATTTTACAACAACAAGGAAACAAGTACACACAAGAAGAAACAAAACAAATTAGAGATTTATTATTGGAGTTAATAGAACTTCAAAACATTCACGTAAACAAAAATTTTGACTATGATAAGGAAAGCGGCATTAATGGCAAGAGTTTCGAGTGACGAACAAGCCAAAGGATATTCATTAGATGTACAATTAAATAGCTTAAACAAGTATTGTGAGCATAATTCAATAACCATTACTAAAGTGTTTAAAGAGGACTATTCCGCTAAAACATTTAATAGACCTGCTTTTAATGAGTTTATTACCTACTTAAAAAAGAATAGGGGTACAATTGATGTACTCCTATTCACTTCATGGGATAGGTTCTCTCGCAATACTTCGGAGGCTTACATGATGATTAACGAATTAAAAAAGCTAGGAGTACAAGCACAAGCCATTGAACAGCCTCTTGATATGTCTATACCCGAAAACAAAGCCATTCTAGCTTTCTACTTAGCATTACCCGAAATTGACAATGACAGGCGCTCTATTAAAGTCAACGGGGGTATAAGGGGCGCAAGAAAAGAGGGCAGAATATCATGCTCCGCTCCAAGGGGTTATTCAAACAAAAGGGATGAATATAACAAACCTATTATTGTCCCCAATGAACAAGCCGTATATATTGCTAATGCTTTCAAACAAATTGCATCGGGTTTAGCCATGCCTTTAGTTATAAAAAATTTGAAAGAAAACGGTATTGTTTTAGTGAGGTCACAATATTATAAACTTTTCCGAAGTCCGATTTATTGCGGACTTATAAGAGTACCAGCAGGGGAAAATGAAGCAGAATATTATATGAAGGGAATACATGAACCTATTATATCGGAGGAGCTTTTTAACAAGGCTCTTGATGTTTTAAATGGTAGAAAAACTGCAACAAACAGGCAAACTGTTACCAGTGAAAAAGACGAATTACCTTTAAGGGGTGTACTTGTTTGCTCAAATTGTAATCACCATATTACAGGTAGTGCTTCACGAAGTAAAACAGGCAAAAGACATTTTTATTACCACTGTAATAAATGCAAAAAGGAACGCTACAAAGCAGATTTAGCAAACCAAGCGGTAATTGATATTCTTAATGGATTTAAAATGTCTAGCGATGTTAAAAACCTCTACCAAGCATTGGTAAAAGAATCATTGGGCGTAAACACCACCAAGCAAGAAAAGCAAGTTAAAACTTTAAAGGAACAAATTAGCCAACAAGAAACACGTTTACAAAACTTACAAGATATGTTAGTGGACAAACAAATTTCTAATGCTGACTATGCCAGTATGAGAAAAAAATACGAGGAAATAAAAGGCAAATTTATACAAGACCTTTCTTACTTAGAACAAGCGGACACTTTTTTACTCGAAAAGCTAAACAAGTCTATACAAGCTATTGCAAACCTTGAAAACATCTATCAAACCTGCGATACCAACTCTAAAATACGTTTGTTGAGTTCGATTTTCCCCGAAAAACTAAGTTTTGATGGTTTCACATGTCGAACTCCAAGAATTAACGAAGTAATTAGACAAACACTCAATATTGACAGGGCTTTGAATGGGGCAAAAAAAAGACAACTCACAAATAATTTGGAGTTGTCTATTCAAGTAGCCTCAACGAGAATCGAACTCATATCAAATGTTTAGGAAACATCTATTCTATCCATTGAACTATGAGGCCATAAAAAAACAAAAGCTAATATAAAATTAGCTTTTGTTTAATACTATAAGAAAGAAATGTACTAGTTAGCTTTTAAGCCTAATACTTCTGACATTTTTGAACCTATTTCTGCAGGTGAATCAACTACGTGTACACCACACTCTGCCATAATTTTCATTTTAGCAGCAGCAGTATCATCGTGTCCGCCAACAATTGCACCGGCATGACCCATTCTACGACCTGCAGGAGCTGTTTGACCGGCTATAAAACCAACTACTGGTTTTTTGTTTCCATTGGCTTTAATCCAACGGGCAGCATCTGCTTCGTAGCTTCCGCCAATTTCACCTATCATAATAATAGCATCTGTTTCAGGGTCGTTCATTAATAACTCTACTGCATCTTTGGTTGGTGTTCCAATAATTGGGTCGCCACCAATACCTATAGCGGTAGATATACCTAAACCTGCTTTTACTATCTGATCGGCTGCTTCGTATGTTAATGTTCCTGATTTTGAAACAATACCTACTCTACCTTGCTTAAATACAAAACCCGGCATAATACCTACTTTGGCTTGTCCAGGTGTAATAACACCCGGGCAGTTTGGACCAATTAAAGTACAACCGCGTGATTTGATGTATTCTTTTACCGGAATCATATCGGCTACCGGAATTCCTTCTGTAATACAAATAATTACTTGTATACCTGCTTCTGCTGCTTCCATAATGGCATCAGCGGCAAATGCCGGTGGCACAAAAATAATAGAAGTATTTGCCTGAGCTTGGTCTACTGAATCTTTAACTGTATTAAATACGGGTCTATCTAAATGTATTTGACCACCTTTACCGGGGGTAACGCCACCAACAACGTTGGTACCGTATTCTATCATTTGTTGGGCATGGAAAGTACCTTCACTACCGGTAAATCCTTGTACAATTACTTTTGAATCTTTGTTTACTAAAACTGCCATTTTGTATTTTTAAAAAAGTGTGGGCAAATATGCTATTTTATTTATATAAAACTAGCTAACAATCATCAATTTTTAGGTAAAACGTTAATTTAACCTACAAATTCCATTATCTTACTAATTAACAAATCTTTACTGATTGGTTTGGTCATGTATTCGTTAATACCGGCATGCAAACTCTCTTTCATTTCTTTCGGTTCTGCATTGGCTGATAATAAAATAATTGGCACTTCTTTATCCAACGACAACTCATCTCCATGGCGGATGTATTTTGCCAGTTCTATACCTGTCATATCGGGTAGTTCTATATCTATTAAAACGATGTCGAATGTTTTCTCTGCCAACCTTGACATGGCCATTTTACCATAGCTAGCTGTTGATATATCGAAACCTTTACGCTCTAATATTTTATGTAGTGTAAAGCTGTTTACTTCATCGTCCTCCACTATTAAAACATTTATACTCTCCGGTGCTTTTGTTTGTCTAACGGGTTGGTCTGCATTTGTTTTGGCAGAGTCTATTAAAACATCAAACGTAACAGTAGCCGTAGCACCTACATTGGTATTGTTGGCTAGCTCAAACTTGCCTATCAGTTTTTCTACAAACTTTTTAACTATAAACAATCCTAAACCAAAGCCTTTACCTATGTTATCATTTTTGGTAAATGGCATAGACAATTCTTTTAAGTTTTTACCCTGTAAGCCTCTGCCTTCGTCACTCACCTGTAACTGAATGGTAGCATAGGTTTCGTGTTGGTTAACATTGGTATCAATCAGTTTAATTTCAATTTTTATTACTCCCTGGTAACTTGCATTAAAAGCATTGCTTAACAGGTTTTGTACTATGGTAGCTACCTTTAGTTTATCACTAATTACATAGGTTGGTAAATCGGACGAAATAAGTTGTGTAAAGAACAAGCCTTTTTGTTTGCACATGGAATCAAACGGAATAAAAATGCTTTGCAACATTTCCATCAGGTTAAATGGTGAGTCTATGGCTTCATCGTTTTTGGAATCGATTTGCATATAACTCACTATATTATTCATGCTAAACAACAACTCGTTGCCACTGGCTCTTATACCTCCTAAATGGTCGCGTAATTCATTTATATTTTTACTATCGTTGGCTAAGTAGCTATAGTTTATCAATGAGTTTAACGGGGTACGTAACTCATGGTTTATTCTGTTTAATATATTGCTTTTGGCGGCTGAGGTTAACTCTAAAGTTTTTCTCCTTTTGTTTTGGTACATGAAATAAAACACCAAAACACCCAATAAAACCAAGAACAAAATAACAAAGGCTAAGCCAAGCAGAATTACATTTTTACGCTGCACGCTTACCTTTTGTTCGCTTAATGTTTGCTTGGCGGTATTGTTTTCTACGTTTAGTTTTTTAATGGTTTCGTTTTGCTTGGCTTTATAATAGCTTGAGTGTATATTTTCTACTTCGGCTCCTTTTGCTGCATTCAGTACCGCATTTTCTTCCGACTCTTTCATGTAGTAAAACGCCTTTTTGGTATCGCCCATTTTTTCGTATACGGACGATAATAAACGACATGCGTCTACATATTCTATTTTATAATTATTTTCTTTGGCAAGCTTAAGGGTTTGCATACCGTAGAATAATGCGCTGTCGTACTTATTTAATTTAATATATACGGCTGATAGGTTATAGCTTGACAGGGCTAAATCGTTTATAATACCTAATCTTTTATCTATTTGATACGACTCTGCATAATAAGGAAATGCTTTACGTGGATTTTTAAATGATATGGCGTAAATAGCTCCTATATTGTTTAATACGGCTGATATTTCTCTTTCTAAATTATGTCGTTTAAACACATCAATAGCCTGACTGTAATAAAACAGGGCTCTATAACCATCGCCTTTGTATTTGCTAATATTACCCAAGTTATTAATACTTTTTGCAGTAGCTACTTCATCGCCTAATTTTTTGTTGTATTCGTATGCTTTTGTAAAATAAAACTCTGCTTTTAAGGTATCGTTCAAATCAAAATACAGGGAGCCTATTTGCATGTTGGCATTGGCTATTCGTAAAATATCGCCTGCCTTTTCGCCTGAACTTAAAGCGCCTAAATAATAGCGCATGGCTTTTGAATAATCTGACTGTATGTAATACAAATTACCCATGTTTTGGTAGGCCCAAGCTATGGTTACTAAATCTTTTGATTTAAGTGCTAATGACAAGCCAAACAGGTAATGTATTTTTGAGTTTTTATAATCGCCTTTATCCCTTTCCAACTGACCTAAAATAATATTGGCTCCGGCCAGTCCTTTATCGTATCCTAATTTGTTTGCCAGGGTTAAAGCCTGCTCCGCATAGGTGCGTGTTTTTAAAACATCTTGCTTTCTAAGTATTTCGGCTAAGCTTACGTATATATCAACCAACTGACTTTCCTTAGCGTAAGGAAGCAATGACTCTAAACTATCTTTTTTGTTTTCGCTTTGGGCAACTACTTTATTGTTAACCGTAAGTGATAACAACATTACTATTAGCCAAATGTATTTATTTTTCATAACTTTATAAAAGCAGCACAAAGTATATAAAAGAAATGAATATGGAAACTATTTAATGATAAATAGCGCATAAAAATTTCATTTATTGGGTAAACAAATTCTTTGTTGTTTTCTTATTTAATTTGAGTTTAATATTATAATAAAAAGATAGTGCTTAAAACAAAAAAAAACGCCTAATTGCTGAGCGAATAATTACATTAGCCCAACAGAAAATTAACTAAAATTTATTGCTAAAAAACAATGGCAAAAACCTCAACTTCATTCTTTTGCAAAAACTGCGGTGCTTCATCAACCAAATGGATAGGTAAATGCCCCAGCTGTGGTGAGTGGAATACTTATGTAGAAGAAGTTATTCATAAAGAAAAAACTGATTATAAAAGTACCTGGAAAGAAACCGGTATTGTTAAACGTGCGTTAAAACCAACGCCCATTAATGCAGTGGAGCAAGGCAGCCAAGTAAGAATAAATTTAAAAGATGGGGAACTGAGTCGTGTACTTGGAGGTGGCTTGGTACCGGGCTCGGTGGTTTTAATAGGTGGTGAACCGGGCATTGGCAAATCTACTTTACTACTGCAAATAGCTTTACAGTTTCCTAACAATACCAAGGTGCTTTATATTAGTGGCGAGGAAAGCGATACGCAAATAAAAATGCGTGCAGAACGCTTGCCTTTTAGCAACGACAATTGTTATTTATTTACGGAAACATCTACCCAAAAAATTGGCAAGGCTTTTCAGGAGTTACAACCTGATGTGGTAATAGTTGATTCTATTCAAACTTTACAAAGTGAATTGATTGATGCCACACCGGGCAGCATATCGCAAATAAAGGAAACCGCCAGCGATATGATACGCTTTGCAAAAGAAACAGGGACACCTGTTTTTTTAATTGGCCATATTACTAAAGATGGAACCATAGCCGGACCCAAATTGTTGGAACACATGGTTGATACGGTACTGCAATTTGAAGGTGACCGACACCATGTATACAGAATATTACGTACTACTAAAAACCGATTTGGCAGTACTAGTGAAATTGGTATTTACGAAATGCAAAATGGTGGTTTAAGGGAGGTTTCCAATCCATCAGAAATACTAATAAGCCAGCGGGATGAAGCTTTGAGTGGTGTGAGTATTTCTGCTACCATTGAAGGTATGCGCCCTTTGTTAATTGAAACACAAGCTTTGGTTAGCCAAGCCGTATATGGCACACCTCAACGCAACAGCAATGGTTACGATACCAAACGCTTAAACATGTTATTAGCAGTACTGGAAAAAAAATGTGGTTTGCGCATGGGCATGCAGGATGTATTTATCAATATAGCTGGTGGTTTAAGAATTGAGGATCCAGGCATTGATTTAAGTATTATTGCGGCTATTGTTTCCAGTTATGAAAACATTGCTATTGACAGTAAAATATGTTTTGTGGGTGAGGTTGGTTTGAGTGGTGAAATAAGGGCGGTTAACCGTATTGAACAACGCATAAGCGAAGCGGAAAAATTAGGCTTTACAACTATTTACCTTTCTAAATTTAACAAGCTGCCTAAAAACAATGCTATTAAAATTATAGAGGTAAGTAAAATAGAAGAACTGCTCAGTTATTTGTTTGGGTAATTGAATTATTGAAAAAATGAAAGATTGGTTTAAATATAAATACGGCTTTGTAAATATTGACGATGAAAATATATATTTTACAAGCACTGGCAATTGGACCGAAACTAAAAAACTTCAAGAAAAAGGAATCCAAAAATCGAATAAAATACGAAAGATAAGAATTCAAACTTTTTTGGTAGTTAGCTTTGTTGCAAGCGCTGTAATAATATTTACAAGTTTGGCAAACGGGAATGTAAGTCTTTTGCTTTTATTTGGGTTACCAATAGCCCTGTTTTCTATTTATAATTATTTAAAAACCGGTATTGGCGAAAACTACAAATTACCCATCCATAATATAATTTCAATTACAATTGCAGACCATACAGCCATGATTGAATTTACTTATTTAGAAAATAAAATTGGCATAGAAAAACTTGAAAGGGTGGAAGAAAAAGGGAAAAAGCTATTAGAAAGCATTATGCTAAAAAAATAAATGTGTAAGTAGATTTTACTACTTATGTTTGCCACGTTACATGAACAGGAATCTTTCAGACGGTATTAATTTATTATCAAAACTAAATGGTAAACGTTTGCTTAATGCGGTTAAATTATATACCAGTTACTATTTATCAAAAACCATAAAAAAACCGGTGCAGTGGGGTATGCCCCTGAGCATGGAAATAGAACCTACTACCAGCTGTAATTTACGTTGCCCGCAATGCCCAAGCGGATTAAGAGAATTTACCCGCGATACGGGTATGCTTGATTTAACCCTGTATAAAAAAATAATTGATGAGCTACATCCTGAATTGGTTTGGCTTATTTTATACTTTCAGGGTGAACCATTTTTAAACAAAAGCTTTTTGGAGTTTGTAAAATATGCTGCTGCTAAAAATATATATACCGCTACCAGCAGCAACGCCCATTATTTTACGGATGAAATGGCAAAAGCTACGGTTGAATCGGGCTTGGACCGATTGATTATTTCTATTGACGGAACCACGCAGGATACTTATGGCAAATACCGCATTGGCGGTAAAATAGAAAAAGTAATTGAAGGCACACAAAACCTATTGAAATGGAAAAAGGAACTGGGTTTAAAAACACCTCATATTATTTGGCAGTTCATAGCCTTTAAACATAACGAACACCAGATACCTGAAATAAAAAAGCTGGCTAAAGAAATTGGTGTAGATGAATTAGGAATAAAAACTGCCCAGATATACGACTACCAAACAAGCGATGCTTTTATTCCTGAAAACGATAGCTTGAGTCGTTATAGTAAAACGGAAGACGGCTATCAAATAAAAAATAAACTGCTAAACCAATGTTGGCGTATGTGGCGTGGCAGTGTAATTACCTGGGACGGATTGGTGGTACCTTGTTGTTTTGATAAGGATGCAACACACCGTTTTGGCAATGTAAGTACTGATAGTTTTAAGGATGTTTGGCAAGGCACGCAATACAATAACTTTAGAAAAGCTATATTAAAAAGCCGTAAGGAAATTGACATTTGTACCAACTGTACCGAAGGTACTAAGGTTTGGAACTAATCTAACACATAAACGGTAAAACCTATCGGTAACTGACCCGGCTTTTTGGGTCTTACTCCTTTTAAATTAGGACCATCTAAATCGGTGATATTTAAATCTATTTCGGTAAATGTTAATACACTTTCTGAAGGCAATTTTGCAATAGCGGTACAAGCTTCTTTACCAAAAAAATTTCCTTTTACAGTGAATGTATTTTTTGTTTTTTCAGGAGCACCCATCGGGTTTGATGTAGTTAGTAAAAGGGAAAAACCTGTTATACAATTTTTGCGTGCCATATGGCCAATTTTAGGTGCCAGTACTATACGGGGTGTACCTACTTTAAAAAAAGTTTCTTTTACTTCTATGCTTTTATATAAATCTATTTGCTCAAACCCATTATCTAAATACAAGTAATAACCTGCTTTCATTTTGGTTAAAGTAGGGTGTTCCTTTTGTGGTTGTTGCTGAGTAGTAAAACTACTTAGCGTAAGCAAGCTCATTAAAATGATGGCAACTTGTTTTATCATACTGTTAAAAACTAATTGGTGTAAATATATTGTTTATGTTTTTGATGTACTATTAAAAATTTCTTATTTAACTAAAAACCTACATCCATGTTCTCCGTAGGCTGCCCCACCTGGGTTGTTTTTTTCTTGGTAAATGGGTTTTCATTGCTTCCAAAACGATAGCTTAATGAGAAAGTACCTATTCTGCTTTCGCGTTTACGCATTCCATCATACACAAAATTGGTTCCATCCTGCCTTACGTTAAACTGTCGTATATCAAAAATATCGGTTACGTTTAATCCTAACTGCAACTTACCTTTCATAAAGTCTTTGCGCAAGCCCGCATCTACTCCATTCATACCACTAATGGTATTTTGTCCGTTACGCATAGGTGCCATATACATTCCGTTGGCCTGAAAGAAAAAACCTTTTGGTAAGGGTAAGCTATACGTAAAACGTGCATTCCATGTGGTTATTTCCGATTGTAAATCGCTTAATACATTGCTGCCATTAATTACATTTCTAAACCAGTTTCCACTTAACATGATGGAGCCTAATTTATCAAAACTATACCTTACTATTACTTCTACACCTGTGTTTTCTGATGAACTAAAATTATAAAATGTCATGATTGATTGCCCCGTTAATTCATTCACGGTTCTTAAACGCGATATCATGTTTTCTGTATAGCGATAATAAACAGTGGTACTAAAGTTCAATTTTTTAAACTGGGTTAAATAATTCAACTCTACACTATGAATATACTCGGGTCTGATTTCAGGATTGCCTTTGCGTAAATTAATAGAATCGCTATAATCAACAAATGGGTTTAGGGCTTCCATGTTGGGCCTGTTTACTCTGCGGCTATAGCCAAACTGTATATCTTGTGTTTTGGTTAATGCATATTTTACATAACCGCTAGGAAAAAGGTTAAAGTAATCTCTGCTAAAAGAGCTATCGGTTGTTTTTGAATTGCCTTCGGTTAAAGCAAACTCTGCACGCAAACCAGCCTGAAAATCGAACCTTCCTTTTTTGGTGCTAAACATAGTATAGGCAGCGTTTACCTGCTCTTTGTATAAAAAGTGATTGCTGATTTTTGCATCGTAATCAAACTCATTTGAACCTGCGTTTAAGCGTTTGCCAACCTGGTCGTTATCTATTAAACGATTGGTTGTTTTTAAGCCATTTTCCCATTTACCAAACGTTAGCGGTAACTGGTAATCAACCTGTGCAATAAACGTAGTAAAGTTATTGGTGTTTTGGTTGCGCTGCATAGGTATGGGTGCAGGATTGTTATAATCATCAATGGCACTTCTATTGTTATTGCTTATAGTAGCACTGGCTGTTAAATCCGATTTATTTTTCTTACTTGTTTTCTTATAATCTACCGTAGCGTCTAAGGTTAAATTATCTTCAGTACTATAGTTGTTTCTTTTAAAATTGGCCGAAGGTTGTTTTTCGTTATCAAAATAATCAAACTGAATATATTCGGGTTTGTTACTAATGTTACTGCTTATGCCACCTGAAACGCTTAAGGTATTATAGTTGTTTAAAAATAAATCTACTCCTACTCTGCCTGTATGAAAATTGTTTACGTTATGTCCGTCTGATTTGCTGGTAAAAGAATTGTTAACAGTATCGAAAAAATTTTGCTGCTCGCCTCTTCCATAAAACTCTCTGCGCTCATGTCGGTACGAGTAATTTCCGTATAGGTTATATTTGGCGGTGCGGTTGTTTAAACCGAGGTTGAATGAATATTTATCTCTGGTACCAACGGTAGCTTGCGTATTGGCATTAAAGCCTTTCAGCTTGTCTTTTTTTGTTTTTATATTGATAATGCCTGCCATTCCATCTGCATCGTATTTAGCGGACGGATTGGTAATTACTTCTACTTCGCTAATGGCATTAGCCGGTAGCTGTTGCAGTATAGCCTGGCGATTGGCTCCTGTTAGTGTACTTGGTTTCCCATCTATTAAAATGGTTACATTTTCGCTACCACGTAAACTAATTTTCCCATCCATGTCTACATTTACGGAAGGGATATTTTGTAATACATCGGTGGCTGAGCCGCCTATATTGGTTATATTTTTGCCAACGTTGTATGTTTTTTTATCTAACTGATTGCTAAAGTCAGTTCGCTCGCTGTTTATTTCTACTTGCTTTAAAGTTTTAGAAGTGGCTTCTAACTGAATAACTCCTATATCGAGTAAGGTTTCTTGTAGTGTTATTTTAAATATTGGGCTCAGGGTACTTTTATAACCAATAAAACTGGCCTTTAACCTGTATATGCCGTAAGGAATATTCTCTAATTTTATTTCGCCTTTTTTGGTGGTAGTAGTTCCGTTTATGGTTACTGAATCGGGCATGCGTTGTAACGAAACAGTAACATACTCAATGGGCTTATTGGTTTTACCATCGGTAAAGGTAGCCAATACTACACCGGGAGCAGGTACAGGCTGAACGGTTCTTGGATTGCCGGGTTGAGCTAAAGCGGTTAAGCTAAAATATAAAGCACAAAGGCTTAAAAGTAATTTATTCAAAATGGGTAATACGTTTTAAATAAGTATAAATGCGTTTAGTTGAAAAATGTTTCGTAGCGCAAATACTTAGTTTTTAACAGGGGACATATTTTATAACGTTCATCGTGGGTATCGTTATAAACGGCTTCTAATACTTCGTACACATTTTTAACGCCTATTTTATCAGCCCACTCAAATGGCCCTAACGGATAGTTGGTTCCTAACTTCATGCTAATATCAATATCGGCCATGGTAGCAGTGCCTTCCTGTAAAGTATAACAGGCTTCGTTTATAATCATACAAACTACACGAGGTGTTACCATACCTACTCTGTCTGCTACTATTTTATACTCCCAGTTTAATGCAGTTAAGGTAGTAGCCAACGTGGCTGTATATTTTTCATCGGCTATGCTTACTTCAAGCAGATTTCTGTTTATAAATGTATCAATGCTATTGATACCGAACAATGGAAAATGAACAACTTCTTTAGCAGCATGTAACATACCTGCTAAACTATTTTTTACAGCACAAACAAAAACCGGGGTACTTGTTAAACCCACATAAGGGGTAAAGGAATGTGCATCCTTTTCATCGAAACTCAAATCAAAAAATGCATCGTATATGCCATCTTGTAAAATAAAGTTTGTATTTTCGTCCATACAATCTATCTCATAATCAGCCGATGAAAGTTTTTGTTTCAATTCTTCTATTCTTTTGCTGTTTCCTTTTGCCAAAATTTTCATATTCGCAGCAAATTAAATCTAACAAAACTAAAAACCCCAAAAAAATGGAAAAGAAAATTATTACCAGCCCCAATGCCCCTGCTCCTATCGGTCCGTACAGCCATTCTGTATTAATAGGAAATACTTTGTACACCAGCGGACAAGTGGCTAAGGATGCCACCACAGGCGAAATGATACAAACTAATATTAAGGCTGAAACGGCTAAAGTAATGGAAAACTTAAAAGCTATATTGGAAGTGGCCGGAATGAATTTTAGCCATGTGGTAAAAACAACTATTTACTGTACTGATTTGGGCGATTTTGCAGCCATTAACGAAGTATATGGCAGTTATTTTACTACGGATTTTCCGGCTCGCGAAACAGTACAAGTTGTAAAATTACCACTAAATGCCAACGTTGAAATAAGTGTAGTAGCTGTTAATTAATGAGACATTCAACCCAAAACTTAGTTTCTATTACTTTTCACCCAGTATTTATTAATACTATCGGGTTGCTATTGTTATTTATTTTATTCCCTTCGTTAGCGGCACTTAATACCAAAGGTAAAAACATAATTATATTACTTATAACTGCCTTTACTACTATTATGCCTATGCTGGCAGTATTAACTTTAAAACTAACCAAACAAATAAGTAGTTTTGAGTTAAGGGATAAAAACGAACGCAAATGGCCTTTTGCCATTACTGCTTTGGGTTATATAGTTAGTTTTTATATGCTGCAAAAGGTTGGTGTATCAACCATTATTTTAAAATACTTATTGGCTTGTAGCGGTACAGTAGTATGTATTGCCATTATTAATAATTTTTGGAAAATAAGTGTGCACATGGCCAGTATTGGTTCTGTTTTAGGCTTATTGGTTATGGTTAATATTTTTACGCAACAGGACCTTCGTATTCCTATTTTGGTTACGCTATTGGTAGCCGGTGCGGTGGGTACTGCCCGTTTATTCGCTATGGCTCATAACACATTGCAACTTTTAGCCGGTTTGACTTTGGGCTTTACCTGGATGATTATTGCTTTATAACTAAATCTATTTTCTACTTAGAATTTATAAAAAAAGCCGTTGACAAAATTTGCCAACGGCTTTTTAGTAACTTATGTTTTAGTTACCTACTTGCATACATTTTATCGTAGTACTTGGCATAATCGCCACTGGTTACCTCGTCCATCCACTGTTGGTTATTCATGTACCAGTTAATGGTTTCTTCTATACCTTGTTCAAACTGTAAACTTGGTTCCCAGCCTAATTCTTTCATTATTTTATTGGCATCAATAGCATAACGTAAATCGTGGCCCGCTCTGTCAGTTACATAAGTAATTAACTTTTCACTTTCTCCTGCCGGGCGACCTAAAATTTTATCCATTGTTTTACAGATTACTTTTATCAAGTCAATGTTAGTCCACTCATTAAAGCCACCTATATTATAGGTTTCGCCAACTTTACCATTGTGGTAAACTACATCAATAGCACGGGCATGGTCAACTACGTATAACCAATCGCGTACATTTTCTCCTTTACCGTAAACGGGTAATGGTTTGTTGTTTCTTATATTATTAATAAACAACGGCACTAATTTTTCCGGAAACTGGTTAGGTCCGTAGTTATTAGAACAATTGGTTAATACTACCGGTATTTTATAGGTATTGTAATATGCTCTTACAAAATGATCGCTGGCTGCTTTACTGGCTGAGTATGGGCTTTGCGGATCGTACGAAGTAGTTTCTAAAAAGAAACTGCCATCGTGTAAACTGCCATATACTTCATCGGTTGATACGTGGTAAAACAGCTTACCTTCCATATTACCTTTCCAGCATTCTTTGGCTGCATTTAACAAATTAACGGTTCCAACCACATTGGTCATAACAAACTCCATCGGGTTGGTTATACTTCTGTCTACATGGCTTTCGGCTGCTAAATGTATAACCGAATCAAATTGGTGCTCATTGAATAAATTATTAACCGCTGTTGCGTCCACCAAATCAACCCTTACAAAATGGTAATTGGGTGCATTTTCTATATCGGTCAGGTTTTTTAAATTACCTGCGTAGGTCAGTTTATCTAAATTGTATATTTGGTAATCGGGGTATTTATTTACAAACAAACGTACTACATGCGAGCCTATAAAACCTGCTCCTCCCGTTATTAATATTTTTCTTGACATAATGTTTTGCTTCTAGCAACTAGCTTCTGGCAGCTAGCTATTTTTATAAAAACTATTTTACTGCCAGCAGCCAGATGCCGGCAGCCAGATGCTATTTACTAGCTAAATGTTTTTCCCAAGCCCAGGCTGTTTGCATACAACTATCTAAATCGTGTTCGGTTTTCCAACCTAATACGTTAGCGGCCTTATCGCAATTGGCATAAATCTGTACCACATCGCCTGCTCTGCGTGGACCTATTTTATAATTTACTTTTTCGCCTGTTACTTTTTCAAACGACTGTATTACTTCTAACACGGAGTTACCGTTACCGGTGCCCAGGTTAAATACATTATAACTTTCGGTATATTTTTTTTGTTGTAAAAACTCAATGGCTTTTACGTGTGCTTTGGCTAAATCAACTACGTGTATATAATCGCGTAAGCAAGTTCCATCGGGTGTTGGGTAATCGTTGCCAAAAACGGTTAATACTTCGCGTTTGCCAATAGCAGTTTGGGTTATAAAGGGTACTAAGTTATTGGGTACGCCAATGGGCAACTCGCCAATTAAAGCTGAGCTGTGTGCTCCTACCGGATTGAAATAACGCAACGATACTACTTTTAAATCACTGGCTTGTGTATAGTCAAACAATACTTCTTCGCAAATTTGTTTGGTATTACCATAAGGCGATTGTGCCTCTGCCTTGGCTGTGTTTTCATCAACCGGAGGGTTAGCCTCGCCATAAACGGTACACGATGAAGAGAACGCAATTTGATTGATGCCTGCAGCCTGCATAGCGTACAATAAATTAACCGTTCCGCCTACATTGTTTTCGTAATATTTTAAAGGATTTTTTACGCTTTCGCCAACGGCTTTAAATGCAGCAAAATGTATTACTGCATCTATTCCTTTTTGGCTCACTAAAAAATCGGTTAAGGCTTTTTTATCTCTTATATCAACTTGGGTAAAGGCTACTTTTTTACCTGTTATTTTTTCAATGCTATCTAATACGTCCGGGTATGAGTTATCGAAATTATCAATTGCCACTACTTCGTGTCCTGCATTATATAATTCAACAATGGTATGCGAACCTATATAACCAGTTCCGCCTGTAACAAGTATTTTCATTTATTTAAAATATTAAGCAAAAATGGTTTTGCATTTATAGGGTGCAAAATAATGGTTTTGCTCAAAATATAGTATGGGCAGTTGTTTTTTTCTATATAGCATTCCTTCGTTTTTTTGTACATATTTGTCAATTGGACAAAAACATGAATCTATTGCATGGGTAAACTTTACACTCTTTTTATATTACTTTTCTTATATGCAAGTACTTGTATGGCCCAGCAGGCAAGCATACGCGGGTACGTAATTGATAAAAGCACTCAAAAACCAATAGAGTATGTAGTAGTTTCTATAAACAAAGGCGCACAAACCATTACAGATAGTACCGGCTTTTTTAAACTGGTTACAGTATATGGCAAGCATACTTTAAAGCTTTCGTTTATTGGTTACCGAACGGAATACTACAATGTAGACCTTGATGAAGGGGCTAATAAACTTATTACTATTGAGCTGGAAGCCTTTAATAACCAGATGGACCAAATTGTTATATCCGGCTCACGCGAAGGGAAAAAGGTAGCCAAAGAAATTGCTTCGGTCAGTATCATCAAACCTTATTTAATTGAAAATACCAACTCCACTGATTTATCGCAAGTAATAAACCGGTTGCCGGGTGTACAGGTAGCCGATGGGCAAGCAAGTATTAGAGGCGGTGTGGGTTGGAGTTATGGAACAGGTAACAGGATTGCTGTTTTGCTGGATGACATGCCTTTGTTGGGTGCTGATTTGGGCGATGCCCGCTGGAAGTTTTTACCTATTGAGGCGGCTGAACAAATTGAAGTAATTAAAGGAGCTGCTTCTGTTTTGTATGGCTCGGCCGCTTTAAACGGAACCATTAATGTGCGCACCGGCTGGCCTACCAGAAAGCCTCAAACCAAAATACAGGCTTACCAAGGTATTTCGCAAAACTTTGACAGGGGTTATATTAACTGGTGGGAATACTCTACGCAGCCTTTTAACAATGGTATGTTTTTTTCGCACAAACAAATGTTTGGTAATTTTGATTTGGTGCTGAGCGGAAATCTTTCGAGTACTCGCAGTCACCTACAATATACAGACGAATTCAGGGCGAGAACTTATGTAAAAACGCGTTACAGACCTCAATCAAATAAGAACTTAACTTTTGGGTTGAATGGTAATTTTATGATGGAGAAATCAGGCAGCTTTTTTTTATGGGCTGATGCTGATACGGGAACGCTTAAACAGTTTAATGGCTCTAAGCCGGCTGATAATTTATACCGTATATTTAGTATTGATCCTCATTTGGATTTAAAGCATGGTAACATGATGCATGCATTTAAATTCAGAATGTACCAGATAGCTCGCTTAATTGATAAAGCGCGTTACCCCAAGGATGATGATGCGATTGCTAATTTGTATGCTTTTGACTATAACAATAAATACAAAATAAATACTTATTTTACTTTGAACAGCGGGGTGTATACTACGGCTTTTCAAGCCGTAAACGGTATATACAAGGGCTCGTTTGGCGGCTTAACAGGGGCAGTTTATTCGCAGGCTGATTTCACTTATAAAAAACTAATTATTACGGGTGGACTTCGTTATGAGGTGATAGCGCAAGATACGAGTAAGGTGGAGAAGGCCTTGTTAAAACGTATTGGCTTAAACTACCAAATTGCTAAAAAAACGTATTTGCGCACTAACTATTCTGAAGGTTACAGGGTGCCTACTATCAGCGAGAAATTTATCAATGACCGGGTTTCATTTTTAAGCATATCGCCCAACCCTAATTTAGTACCTGAAAAAGGATGGACCGCTGAAATTGGTATTCAGCAGGGTTTTAAAATTGCCAACTTTGTAGCTTCACTAGACGCTGCCTTTTTTATTCAGGATTACGATAGTATGATTGATTTTAAGTTTGGACAACACAGTGAAGTTACACCTGAGAATCCTTTTCCATTGGGCTTTAAAGCTTTTAACGTAGGCCATGTACGCGCAGGTGGATTTGATTTAAGCCTGCAAGGCGAAGGAAAAATAAAAGATTTGATGATTCGTATATTAACGGGTTATACTTACTCATTACCTGTTAATTTAAGCGCTGATAACAGCCTGAATAATTATGGCAATTACTTTAACTTATTTATGGAAAGCTTGGGTGTAGCGAAAGCAGATAGTGGTACTTATTTGCAAAGGGTAATGCTCTCGTACCGCAACAGAACTACCGCTAAATTTGATTTGGATTTGACGTATAAAAGGGCTTCGTTTGGCTATAGTGTTTTTTATTATAGTATTTACGAAAAGGTAGATGATTTTGTAATGTTATTGCCTGGTGTTAAACAATTTTTTAAGCGAGCCGGTACGGCTGATATTGTACACAATATCCGTTTTGGTTATAAGCCTAACCAAAACCTTTCGGTTAACTTTTTAATTAACAACTTAACCAACCACGAGTATGCTACCCGCCCCGGTAAGGTTGACCCTCCCAGAACTTTTGTAGCACAGGTAGTGTTTGCATTTTAAAATCGGTATTTTGTCAGAATGAAAAAACCAATTAACATTAACTATAAAACGACATTCATAAGCATTGGACTATTTATTGTTGGCGGTGTTTCTACTTTTTTATTTGAAGAATACTATAGACAATTGGTGAGGTTTTCTTTCAACTATTTTAATGGAGATAATATTCGATTCATTGGTAAAAATTTTCATCTATTTCCAAGCAACAGCTTTATTATTGCCTTTGGACTTTTTACTTCATTGGCCTTTTTATTGCTAAAATTTTCAAACACAACTCGCAGCATCATACAAAAATGTTTTTTTAGTATTTTATTCTTTTTTATAACAAGCATTTGCATAACAGCTTTAGATAGTAAAAGAATAATTGTGGAGTGTACTGCCTGTGACGATGGCATTGTACCATTGCAGTACAATGAAATTACCTACTCCAAGTACTTTATTATTAGCTTATCAATAACACTCATTTATTTACTCATAACCTTTTTTATAGAACGTAGGCAACTGAAAAAATAAATAATGCTTGCAGAGTAATAAACCCGAAATTATTGTTTGATAAGTTTAGCTGTATAGTTAGTTTGTCCGTTTGAAATGAAAACCTGGTACAAACCATTTGGCAAATGTCCTACCTCTATTTTGTTACCTAATGGATTGATTTTATTCAAAACTTCTTTTCCGGTATTTTCTATTACCCGCACTTGTGTAAGACCATTTTCGGAAGAAGGAATATCAAAAGTAAAATAATTGGAAGTAGGGCAAGGATATAGGTTTATGGTTTGGCTGCGAGTTAAGTTATTTAAACCATTACTTTTTGCTTTTTGTACTATAAGCTGAGTTAAAAAAGTTCTATCTCCTCCTTTATGCCCTTCAAAATTAGAATTAAAAGCGCCATAAAAAACGACTGTATCTACATCGGGTGCAACCCAATTAAACGACCAAGACTTACTATCTACTCCCTCTACTCCAGCTGCTTTGTACGTAATGTATTTGTTATTTCCTACTAATTTGGTAGTAGTAGTGTCGGTTATTTTTAGTTCACCCAATAAGTCACCACGTAGGTTTTGTGGCGATATTAAAAAACCAAATCGGGTGGCTCCTTCTTCTGTGTTGGTAGCAGTAATGGTATATGTTTTTCCTGGTATGTACCCGTTAGCGGGTATGTCGGAACTAATCCAATCATATACATCAACAGCTTCACCTCCATGGCAAGCCGTACAGTTTTTTAAACTATCGCCCGGTGATCCGGTATAGCCCGGTTCTGTTCCATCCTTCTTGCCTAGCGTTTGGCTACCAAACGACTGTAACATGACTACTATAATTAACCCAAGTATTGTGTAGAGTATATTTTTTTTCATATAGTTATCGTTTTCACATGCAATATATTAATTAAAAAATATCTAAGCTATTTATTGGCAATTAATTTTTTTTGTGTAACTATTTTGAATTTGTCCATTTCAATGTTAACCAGATACCCGCTAACATCCCAAGTCCAAATGAAATGGCAGACAACCCGACAAAGCTTAACATTTGAAATTTTATTCCACTACCTAAAAGTATGCTTAATCCAACTGTAATGAAAAAGAATGAACCAAAATGAAAGAAAGACAATGGTCGTTTCAGAGTAAGTGGATTATCATTCCAAGTTGGTTTTATTATTTCTCGTTTAAGAAATACTTCATTGAATTTTGCAATAAAAAGTATTGCAATACTTCCAAAAACAAAAGGCAATAAAATCGATAAAAATCCTTTTTCTCCTTGTACTGCAATTGGCAATACTAAATTAGGTAATGCTAAAACTGCAAGAATAATAGCTTTAACTTTTCCTGTCTTATTCCAGTTTGTCATTCATTTATATTTTAATTAATCACACAAAATAAACTCTTTCTTCTCTGCAAGGTGTGGAGTCATTTCAACCGATTTTTTATAATTGGTACAAGCCTCCTCTTTTTGTCCGAGTTTCCATTGCGCTTTGGCTTTAATCAATAATAAATAGTCAATATTGCCACTGTATTTCATGGCTACATCATAATCGGCAATGGCTTTTTCATACTGCCCTTTTTCGTAAAATGCCTCGCCACGCATGGCATACAAATAAAAATCTTGCTTTCCCCCGGTTAATTTTATGGCTTCATTAAGCTGTGCAATGGCTAAGTCATATTGCTTTAAAACTATCAATTGCCTTGCATAGTTACGCCTTGCCTGCCAGTATTTAGGGTTCAGCTTAACTGCTAAGCTATATTCTTTGGCTGCAATAACAGTAGTCAAACTATCATTAGGCCAACAACCTTTTGTTCTGTTATTAGCCGATTCAAAATATTGTTGAGCAGTTTTTAATTGCTTAAATTGATGACATGGATTTTGGGTAGTATCAATGACAGGCAATCTATTCTTTGATGTATTCGGTTTTTCAGCGGAATAAGCATCAGCAAATAATCCAATCAGTACAAAAATCAATAGTGTCTTTTTCATTGTTGTTAGTTTATACCTTAATCTATTTGCAAGATATTAAAACATTAGAGTGATGCACGAACCAAGTTATTCTAAATGCATTTCTGTATTTCTTTTAATTTCTGTCGCTAGGTCGGGTCTATTTGTTTTTATTGTTGAACTAAACATTTCCTGAACAAATGGTGCCACCAAATATTGAACTCCTTCTTCTGGCTCCATACCCATTTCAACGGCATCCATATAGTCTTCAGACATCAAATAATGATCATTAAGAGTAGCTATGTATGCAAAATGAAGAATAAAAATATTTTCAATATCTTTAGCAAAACGGTCAAGATGTTCTAACCTTTTATTAGAATATACATTATTATCATTTGAAAGTAAATTATGAAAATAATTGTAGTGAGTATGGTCATTACAGCGGGCTCTTAGATTTTTGTAGCGGTCATCATAGTAAAGTAATGCATTTATAGATTTTAATTTATTTGAGGAACGAATATAGTTTGACATTATAGCAAATGCAGGAAATTTTTCTTTACCCTTCAACCAATTATCTATTTTTTCAACAATAAAATCATCCATACTAAAATTGTCCTGCAAATACAAGTTCGAATACACGTTAATAATTGTGGAGTCATAGTATTTTCGAAGCAGAGCATAGGAGTCATTAATACGACCTTTTAAAAGAATGTCTTTAATTGATTCAATAGTTCCACTGATTGATGAATAAGTATACGTGTCTATATTTATTATACCATGTGTCCCGGAAGTTTTGAAAGGCATTACAGCAAATGAGATATCTTTGTAGAAGTCTGAATACTTTACTAACTGCTCGAAAAGAGAATGGCTTTTGTATTTATCGTTAATCATTTAGTCATTTTATTATACATGGCTCGCTGAAGTATCTGTTTTAAATTTGTATTGTCTGGCATGACAAACATAATAGCGAAGATAAAACTTTCAATTTATACCTCACTTAACAATGCAACAACATTACACAAAAAAAGCCCTTGGTGTCTTTCAACAACAAGGGCTTTTTATAGTATAAAATGTAAGTGCTTATGGTTTAATAACCGTTACATCGTATTCGTATTTTTTAGCTACGCCATTTAATTTAAAATTATCAACTACTACGTGGTATTTAACATCGGCTGTTGAGGTGGTATTAATGCCTGTTGGTTCCCATACTACCGTTTGGTCGCCATAGCCATCATCGGTACTCGATATAATAGTTACCGGAACATCAGCTCCTTGTGCGTCTGTCATTTTTACAGTTACGGCCGATAAATCAACACCTGAAAAGAATGAGTTTGGATTGCTAATACCTAACGACCATCTGGCATAGGCTAAACTTTGCGGTATGTAAGCAGGTGGGTAAGCAATATAAGCAGGTGCATTGCTTGGTAAAGGATCTGCTGTATGTTCAATACAATGTAAAACAGAAGAACCAACGGTACTTCCTAATCCGTATTCTTTAGCTCTTGAAAAAAGCATCCATCTTCTGTGTCCTACTGCTTTGTTACCTGCTCCAGTATCTTCAATCCAACCAGAAATGGTTCTTGACGAATGGTAACTAGGAGTACCTAATGCTATATTGCTAATACCTGCTACATCTGCTCCTTCTTGCGTAAAACATTTCCATGTTGATGGTGGGGTGTGGCTTAATGCATTGTTAGCATACATCATTAAGGCTGCTTGTTGGCAACCGACAAGCCATGCCTGATTCCAAACCATATTGTAAGGTAAACCACAAATTTTGCGGAAATAGTTAAGTCTTACCAACGAACGGTCCAAAGCAACTTGCGAAATAGTACCCGGGTTACAACTGGCTGAATTACCGCTCCATGCCAATTCAACATCTGTTACATTGGTGGTTAAATACATTTCATTGTAATCTTTAACGGCTTGTTCTCTGGCAGTTAAATTGGTGTTTTGTTGTGTGGTGCTGGTGGTTGAAGAACTTGAATCGTCTTTCGAACAACCAACAAAAAGAAGTATTGCTATACTGAAAGCAATAGGTAATTTATTTATCTGTTTCATTGGTGCAATAATAATTCATTCCTTTTTGCCAGCAAAGTGTGGCTTTGTAAATAAATCATTACGCAAAGGCAGTTTTAATGGTTGGTGAGGACACCAACCATGGGCGGAAAAACAACAAACGTAGAGACGTTGCACGCAACGTCTTAAAAACCAAAGCAAATATCCTCCGCTAGCGCACGCCACAGGCGTGCGCTCGTAAAAATACAAAGACGTTGCGTGCAACGTCTCTACAAAGTGCCAACCCACTATTTAATAAAAGAGTGTTTTCCCTACTAAAAAAGGGTATTTCTACTACCAAGAAAGGGTATTTCTACTCTTTTATTTACAAAATATATTAGAGAGCATTGTATAAACAATAAATACAAATAATATGAAATCAAAAGTTTTAACTTTCGTAGTAGTTCTAACAACTTTCACAAGTGTTCAGGCTCAAATGTATGAGACAAAAAATTATGTTATCATACCAAAAGATATTGAAGTTATAAAAACTGGCAAGGTCGAAAACTGTAATAAAAATATTGAAAAAGGTTCAATTGTTATATCGGAACAAAAAAAGAAAAATGGGGAGTTTGATGTTACCATCATAAAAGTAGACACCTTAAAAAATAATAAAGATTTACCATTTGACAAGGAAGTGGAAGTTAAATTTAAGTCACTACCCGGATATGCTAACATAACTGTTAATGAAAAAGACAACTCAATTTTGCAGGTCAATTACTGGCTTAGCAAGAAAGAAACTATTAAAGCAGGGACATCAATTAGAGTAATTAAAATGAAACTAAATTGTGACGGTAAATATGAAGTGGATAAACAAGATGATAAACCAAGAATCCTTTCAAATGATTCAATTGTATATTTGTGTAAAGCCTCAGAATCTGAAAAGAGCGAAGAGTGGTTTGTGAATAGTGATATAGTCATTGAAGTATATAAGGATTCTAAAGTTAATCATTACTTTGTAAATAAATATGATAGGAATGGAAATTATTCCATTAAACTAAAAAACAGACAATATTTATCTTACAAGAAAAAAGGATTTGAATTTGGTGCTATTACTATACCTTTTAAATATCGCTTTGAGGACACAAAAACAGTTAATGGACAAGAAGTTAAAGCAAATAGCGAATTTATTGCTGACGCAAATCTTGGTTTATTTGCTGGCTACAAATTTTCAAGGTATCGTGTAAGATATGAAGGAGGCAAACTAAAAGACCTTTCAAATCTTGGCTGTACTCTTGGTGGTTTCCTTAACGTATCATCTGCAAGTATTGACTCATTATCAACAACATTTTCGGATAATCCCTTAAAAACAGACGAGAAATTAAGTATCGGACTAATATCACCAGGATTAGGTGCAATGTTTACAGTTTACAATGTCCAAATTGGTGGTTTTGTTGGTTGGGACTTTGGTTTCGGACAAAACGGAAAGAAATGGAATTTTAACGGCAGACCTTGGGTTGGTTTTGGACTTGGATATAGTTTGAGCAGCTTTTGGAAAAAATAACTACACGTAACTAGGGGTTTGCGATAGCGAGGGCAAAACATAACTGTGCATAAAAAAAAGCAAGCTATTTGTAGTGTAAAATAATAAAATACTTTTGTGTATAGGAATAAAAAATAATGCAAATCTACCCCATAATCATATATATGATTAGTTACCTCCTTTAAAACAGTAGGGTAAACCATGACAGAAGATAAAAGATACACTGGACAAATAAGCGACAAAGATGTTTTCTTATCCATAATGGAAGAATTACGTTATCGTAATAGAGAAAATCATTACCGTGAATATGATATTTTAAAATCATGTGGTATTGTTAGACAATTACTCCTTGATGGTAACAAATCTTTATATGACAAGGTAAACAGACAACATAAATTAAAAACAAAATATAAAATATTTGATTATAAAGATGAAGTACTTAATGGTAATTTTTGGTATAAAAGCATTTATCCTTATAGACTCCCATATACAGAATTAAAACTTGCTGACTTTTTAGAATTACATATTATATCAGAAAATAATAATATTTATAACGTAAGAGAATTAATATTATATGGTGCAAATACTGGAGGCGTTCATTCTATAACATTTAAGAAAGAAAGTAAAGATGGTATACTTCAAAACATGAAAGGTATAATAAATATAGAAGGAATTTCAAAATTCTTAGCAATGCAAAACATTTGCATGGTAGTTATTGATGCATTAATGCCATTAGAGGAATTAATAAAAAAAACAGCGGAAGATTCTTATTTATAAATACTCTATTTGCAATTACTAAACTCTCCAACTATATACAGAATACCTATTATTGATATAACTTATTTTAGGTGTTTTAACAATTTTGGTTTTTGGCTTTGGTTTCGGTTTTGGCTTTAATTTTTTAACAATAACTTGTCTGGGTGGGTCACAACGAGAGCATGCACTTAAACCCATGTTTAAAGCTTCTTGCAAACTACACTCATAGTCGCTTCTGCGTAAATATTGACAACCATCAGAATGGTATTTTTTGCCAGTTCTTGTGTAATGAACTGTTTGCGCTATTGCAACCATTGTTACAATAGTTAATGATAGGAGTAGTAATAGTTTTTTCATAGTTTAAATTTTGAATACAACCTTACTCCTAATATTTGAACCTTGTCAAGAGTAGAAATACCCTTTTTTCGTAGTAAAACACTCTTTTTCAGTTTAAACAAAAAAGCCCTTGTACCTGTAGTACAAGGGCTTTTTGTTGTTTAATAAATATTACTGTTTTAAGTAGTAGGCTTAGCTTATTGGCTTTTGCTTCTTTAAATCTTTATAAATTTCTTTGGCAAGTTGCTTCATATCGTTATAATTATTTTTAAGGCTTATGTATTTGCCACGATTTAAAAGACCTACGTAATAGGTATGCACCTGTTCGTTTTGTGCCCGATTGGTATAACCCATAAGGGTCATTACCTTATCGCCAATGTTGGTATAGTATTGTTCAGCCTCAAGGTCTAAACTCATTAATACATTAACGAGTTTGGTATTAATTAAATCGTCTAAAATAAGAGAGGCAATAAATTTGTTTTTGTTTTTAAGCTTCATGATATATTATAATTTGATACAAAAATATATTGTATTGTAATATTTTGCAATAGGTTTTTATATTATATTTTGATATACTCATATAAAAATGTAATGTACATTATTACATAATTGTATTGCAGTGCTTTACAAAAGATATTTATGGCTAAAGAAATCAAAATGAATAGGATTAAAGATGTTTTGCAAGAGCAAGGTAGAACTCAAACTTGGTTAGCTGAGAAAATAGATAAAAGTTATGTGGTTGTAACAAATTACTGTAACAACAATTCGCAGCCAAGCATTCCGGTATTGCGGCAGATTGCAAAAGAACTTGATATAGATGTGAGAGAATTATTAATACCTACAAAGGAGTAATAAACCATTAAAGAAGTTATAAGACTTGCATGATATGCAAGTCTTTTTTATTTAAAAATTTCCTTATTTATATTTATTTAAACAAAAAGCCCTTGTATGTTGTACAAGGGCTTTTTGTTTAATGATTGCTTACATGTTTTAAGCAGTAGGTGTAACAGGAGGTTCTTCATCCGGAGGAGTCGGGTTCTCGTTATCAACGGCTAACAAACCAAAGTTAAAGTAACTGTTAAAAGCAGCTTCGTTACCAATAGTACGGGCAGCTATCAATAGTACACATGCCGTTAAATGCTCAGTCAGTGCTTTTCTGTTTTTCTTCAATTCTGTTTGAGATGATTTTTTGTTAGATTTCGATGATACTTGTGTATCCCTCGCATCAACATAAGCAGTTTGTAAAGTAGCCAAATTGCCTACAAAATCATTTGAAAATTGAGCAGCGTATTTGGTAGCAGTAGCACTGTACCTGAACAGCAATACTTTTATTCCCTCAACGGTAGCATTGCGGTACTCGCTGATTCCTTGCGGATAAAACTCCGTGTAGATAGGCGTGTTTTTACCAAACTTTGATTTAATAGCTCCCTCTTCGCGGGAAACAAATTCTATAATAGCATCGTAGGCTTCCTGGCGGCTCATGGTGCCGCCCTTTTGTACAGCGCTATGAGTGCTCAGCTCACCATAACTGGTAACAAAATCCTGATGTAAACTAATCAGCAGGGTTTTGTCGGCAGTGGGTAGTACGGAATTTTGCATGGTAGTTAATCTGCTGATTAAATCTACTGCAAATAGGTTTAGCTCGTTACGACTAAACGTGTCGCTTACGAACAAATTTCTGGTTAATTTGGAGTAAAGCATATTTGAAATTAATTTTTACTATTAACGCAAGCCAAAAAAATTTCGTGTTAAATTATTTAAGAAATTTTATAAAAATATTTTTTGAAGTACTCCTTCAAAAATGAAGGTATATAAAATTAGTTAAGGTATGACACCTTGAAAACTCAAGGTGTATAAAATTACTTAATGTAGTACTCCTTCAAAACTGAAGGTGTATAAAATTAGTTAAGGTATGGCACCTTGAAAACTCAAGGTGTATAAAATTACTTAATGTAGTACTCCTTCAAAAATGAAGGAGCATAAAATTAGTTAAGGTATGACACCTTGAAAACTCAAGGTGTATAAAACTACTTAATTTGGTACTCCTTCAAAACTGAAGGTGTATAAAAACAGATTAATGGCTTTATTTGCCATATGTTAAGTGGATACCCTATTTATAATTTTTTAACTTTTTTGATGCCTTCATTAAACACACTTATTATATCAACATCTTCCTTTGAATTTTGCTCTAGTAACTTTTTCCATATTTCAAGTGGTTCATCAGTTATTTCTTCACCCCAATAATTTGAAAGCTTAGTGTAAGGAGTATCACATATAATTCTTTTTATATCATTGGCCCTTAAGAAGAGATTGTAAATTAATCTACTAACAACTACGGGGTTTCCATTTACAGAAATTGTTTGCTTGCCTCCAGCAGTAAAATTATCCCTAAGAGATGCTGAAACAGCATTATAGTTTTTAATTAGATAGGGAGCAGCTCTATCGAACTTAGTAGTACTTTTACCAAACATTTCAGGAAATAAAACAAAGCACTCATTAATAAACTGTTCTTTCATTGTTTTTTCCAGTTTATTAAAGGATTGTATAATCGGGCTAACTGCTGGGTCTTCTGAAGTCTCACTTATCCACCAAAGCTCTTCGCCTTGTTTTAATTGCTTTTTATAATATTCCTTTATTCTCTTTATTGGATTAGTTTCTTTTCTGAAATTATCATATGGAATTCCTAGTTTGTTGAAAATTGATAAACCTTCTTGTAAATCCATATCAATTTTATACCGTGGTGAATGTGTTACACCTACATCATAAAGGCAATCTTGATATTTACGATATTTTATGTTGAAATCGTTACCAAATTTACCAAAAAACATATAAATCGTTTCAACGCTGCCAATCCTTGTTGATTCAAGTACACTATTACCTGTAGAAATCCATTTATCTGCACTTGTCATTTTTACTTCAACGCCAAATAGTTTTTTGGCAATAATATCTGGAAAAGCATGTACACTTGTTTGCTCTATATACCCTTCAAAATCCGTCTGTAAAGAGGATAATATCATTTCATTGTAGACATCAGTTTCAAAAGTATTTCCATTAACTACCTTTGGAAATTTTTGTTCATACTTCTTTATTATCTTGTTCTTAGTAACTTCTAATAAAGAGGTAAATTGGTCTTCGGGGATATTTTCCTTATTTACGTAAATCATTTATTGAGGTAATGTGTATCAAGAAATTTCTCTACAGATTTTGCAATATTCCATCCCAATACAGGGGGAACAGCATTACCTATTTGTTTGTATGCACTTGATGTTGATGGGTAAAATATAAAGTTGTCTGGGAATGTTTGTATTCTAGCTGCTTCTCTTGCAGAAAGTCTTCTGTTGCCATTCCAATGAAATTCAATATTTCCATGATGTTCAGCTCTCATGGTTGGACTTATCTTATCTTTAGAGGTAATGCTGTTACCTTGTGTGCCTTTAAGCATTTTTGCTTTTGACCAAAAGTGATTATGAGCTTCCCCCTCAATCTTATTTTCCAAATCAGATATAGTATGTTCCAAAGTTACCCAATTTTCCTTTGTATGAGTTGGTTTTGGGAAATCAAATTCTGGTAACCCTCTTTTTTTATCAGTGCCAACAATTAATACTCTTTCTCTATTCTGTGGAACACCAAAATCTGCTGCATGATGTAATTTATATACAACGCTATATCCTAGTTCAGCAAAATCTTTAATTATTGTTTCTATAGCTTTTCCGTTATCCATGCTTAAAAGGCCTTTTACGTTTTCTGCCACAAAAATTGCAGGGCGAGTATTTTGAACAGCTAAAACCATACTTTTATATAGTTTGCCTCTATTACCTTCAAATCCTTTTCTTTTACCTGCTATACTAAAATCTTGACATGGAAACCCACCGAGGACAACATCTGCTTTGGATGGCATTTTAGGGCTAGATTGAGGGTATCTATCATTTAATAATTCCGATATATCACCACAAACAATTGGAGATTCAAAATTTTTAGAAAAAGTTTCACATGCTTTTGAGTCAAAATCATTTGCCCAAATAATTTTGAACTTTCTTTTTGAATACTTTTTACCTAAAACGTCAAAACCGCCCTTAAATCCTAAATCTAAACCACCGCATCCACTAAAAAGAGATATTACTTCATATCCTTTTGTATTTTTCATGCTTTTATTCTTGTTAAGTTTTTATATGTTAATATGTATTTATTAAAACGATTTAGTAATAACTGAAATCGTCAGCATTATTGTTAAAATTTTAAAGCAACTTGATCACATTAACAGTAATGATTGTTTACTAACTTGTTGTTTAAACAATAGTTAGCCTTTACCCAAAATGTTTCAACCATATTTATATGCTGTCTACGAACATATTCATTTTCTTTGTGTTTTATAGCCGCCTTATTAAAATCTTTAGACAGTTCCTTCTAAAATGTCCTATTAATCTATGATTACCATGAGACCTATTTTTACCATTTTTTCAACAATTTACCATTAGTGTGTTTAAGTTGTTCATTGTCAAAACTTATCAATAATCCTAAATATTTAATAGTTTTTGGGATTCAGCAAAATACATTTCTTTTTCAATCTTTTATTTTACCAGCATATATATATTTATTTATCTACGAATTTATAAATAGATAAACCCGACAAACAAATGCTTAAAACCCCAACAAAATAAAGACACTTAGTAGTAAATACAGTATTTTACAAGTATAAAAAGAGTATTTATACTATAAAAAATAGAGTATTTTCCCTACAAAAAAAGAGTACTTTCCCTATTGTTTATATATTTTTTAGTATATTATTTTGTGATGTACAATTTTCAGTAGCTACGAAATGAGACAAAAATTAAATGAATTTTTCACAAACCATTAAATTAAAACACAACAAAATGAAAAAGAAATTATTATTGATGATGGGAGTATCGCTCCTATCGCTTTCTATTAGTTATGCTAAGTACCCTGTTTTAAAAAGGGAAACAAACGGGGGTGGCATATTTGGTTATGCCAGCACCAAGGAGGAGTGGGGAGTGTGGGACGATGGGCGAGGCGGGCATAAAAGCGGTTGGGCAGTAGAGTGTAATGGCGCTGGATTAACCCGTTGTCCTAAATTAGGGGAAATGATAAGGCCCACGTTGCCGCCTGATTTTGATGCCACGCAGTACGAAACCTGTATGGATTTACAAAACTATGTGTACGACCAGGTGGCAACAGGTGTAACCACAGGTGGTAAAGCGGTGAAGGTAAAAGTGGAGGGTGAGAGTACCACCAGGTTGTATGAGCTAACATGGGACTTTAGCAACGGAAACGAATCTTATACCATTACCAGGGATGATATAACACTTCCTTACTAAATTTTACACTTAATCAATTACACCATTGTGTAACAGAAGCCCTTTCATTTCTGTTCGCAATGGTGTTTTATATAAAAACATATGCATTTAAATAAATATACACAAACCCTGTTTGTGCTCTTTTTTAATACGCTTGCGTTAAGCCTGCTGTTGGCTACTGCCAAGGCTCAACCCATAGCGGAAAAACATTTTACCCAACTGCTGAAATTTGATAGTTTGGTATTTATTGATGATGCAGCCGCTAATGCTTCGGGGAAAAAGCCCAAAACAAAAGTAACAGGCGATACCTGTTACCTTAACTTTTACGACCGTGAATCTAATCAGGATACTTTTACCCTGCTAAAAATAAATATACATAACAAGCATTTTTCAAAACAAAGCTTTGTAATTACGGGCTTGCATTTGTTAATGGAAGACGGAAGGGTAATTGTAAATGATTTTGATATAAATTCTACCCACCTGACCTTATTGGTTGACCATACCTTATTTATTCACGCTTTGCAAAACAATAAGACAAGCAAGGTAAATTTCGATGCCTATTCCGGTTACGAACAAGTCAAGTTGTTTTCATCGTATTTGGTATTAGCCAAATCGTACGATACCTATAACCCTTTCAGAAAAGTAGTTAAGACTGAAGTGGCCCTGTTTGATTTAGCATCGCAAAAAATTACCAAGACCATACAACCTACTGTAAACGATATAGAACTAACTCATACACCCGTAAAACCCATTACTTTTTTTAACGATAAAATTATAGTAGCGCAAAACAACAGCTATAGTTTTACGGTGTACGACTCTTTACTCAATATAGTTCAAACGGTGACCGATTACAAAATTTTACAGCATACTTTCAATGCTGAAAAACTACGCAAGCTGAACGGCAGAAACAGTTCTGCGCTTTTCTCCTACTTGGGTGAAAACTTCTTTAAATACGGCCTGCTGGAAAGTATAAAGCCTGTTAACGAAAATACTTTTGTGGTGCGCTACCATAACGGTGATAAAAAATATACTGATTGCCGCCTGCTTGATATTTGGCAAAGGGATAGCACTGACGATGAATATAAATTTACCGGAACAACCTACCTGAGTGATTATATTCAACACCATAACACTTTGGCTAAAGACAGTGCATTTATATATAACAAGGACAATTACTTTGAGTATACGGAAGACGCTATTTATTGGCAAAACAACAAAATGGTAAGGATTAGTATGGAGCAAAAAGTATATCCTTTGGGTTATAGCTTAAAGCAGCTTAGCCGGATTAAGAAGGATTTATATACTAAAACCAAACCTGTGGTATGTGTTTCATTCTTTAATGTAATTTACTAATGTATAAGTATCTGTTTTTACTCTGCTGGCTTGTTGGGCTTACCCATGTTGGCTATGCGCAAAACATAAAAAAAAGTTTTGAAAGCCTTACTTATTTAAGCTTGCAAGGCGATACCGTAAAACCCTTACCCACTAAAAATCGTATTTATATTTGTGTAGGTTCCAACTCTTGTGGCTTGTGCTTTTTTCAACTCGAAGCATTTTTAAACACGCTTGATACGAGTAGATTTGAATTGGCTCTGCTCATACAATCAACCCATACCAATAAGTATTTGGTTCAAAGTAAAAACAGCTTTATTAAAAAAATAAAAACGGTTTACCATATACCCATAAGCAATGATTATGAAAGGGATTGCAAAGAGGGTTTGTTTAAACGCATTAATGCCTGTGGCAACCCTGCTGTTATTATAGCCACTAAAAACAATGGGCTTATTGAACTGATTAAATACAAAAAGGTATTTACCAATAATGGTGACTTATCTCTCTATTTTAAAACACGCATTACCACATTTTTAAAGTAGTTGCTTCATAATAAACCGCTTATTGTTTTACTATTTTATGGGTAAACACGGTAGTATTTTGGCTTAACAGCAACATATACACACCTGCAGGAAATGCTGATAAATCAACAATAGTATTAGCTCCTGCTTTGCTATAGGGCAGTGTATACATTTGCCCGATGGCGTTTACCAATTGTATATAATCTACCTTATCGGTACTTACCACCAATTGAGAGCTAACGGGGTTTGGATATACCTGTATATTGTTAGCCTCCAAACTGTTTTGCAAACCGGTACTTACATGTGTATTGGCTACTACTACTTTGCTGGTACTATCGGTACTGGTACAATAATGTGTTTTTAGCTTTACAGTATAATTACCATTGGCAGCATAGGTATGTACCGGATTTTCTTCGGTTGAGGTATTACCATCACCAAAGCTCCACTCATAACCGGTGGCATTGTGTGTTTGGTTCTGAAATGTTACTACATTATTGGCAGCTAAAGTTGATTTAAAATGGGTGCCTATACGCCAATTGGCCAAACTATCGAACATTACTTTTTTTACTGCGGTGCGTATATTGGCGGCATCGGTAGCATTTAAGGTAAAGTTATTGGTAATGCTCAATGGGTTTTTTTTGAATATAGCGGTATAAAAACAACAAGCTGCGGCATAAGTACCTTCTTCAGTAGGATGGCTTTCATCGACTTGAAACAACTCTATATTGGGGTAATTGCGCCTTATATAACGCCACACTGCTCCTACGGGCGAGGCCGAGGCTTTTATACTATCCGTTGCAAACATATAGTTTAGTTGTATGGTACTATCCATTTCGTAATAAGTGCGGCTCACCAAGGTATCGGTTTCGCAATAGGGTGGCGAACACCAATATTGATCACCATTTTTTCTACCCCAGGTTATATAAAATACGGTCTGCCCGCATGGGCTAAAGGCTTTGCGCAAACTATCTAAAAAAACAGCATAGGGAACAGTATTTATAAAGTTATAATGAGCATAGGCCAAGCTTTGGTCTTGTAATATAATATAATCCCAATTGGGCCTTTTTATTTTCTCTAAAGCTACTGCATCTCTTGCATGATCGCCTAAATAATAACCACCTTGCGCATAACTATCTACGTTAATGGTATCGTGGTTGTCTTTACATATATTGGCTAATGCTTGCGGAAGGCTATTACCATAAGTATAACTATTACCTATGAATAATATTTTTTTGCGACTTTGTGCAAACAGGTTTACACTTACTAAGCTTACAAGTATAAAAAGGGTAATTGTTTTTTTCATAGTGATAAAATAGGGTATCGATTCAAGTTTGGTACTTGTGTTGCTTAGACCATTACTTATATAAAATAGTTGCACCATGGAGTGAATATGACCGGAGCTAATAAAAATGGTTGGCTTTTATGCCAACCATTTTAAAACTTTAGTCTGTATACATACGCTTAAAACACAATTACTTTTTTTACTTCGGCTCCTTTGGCTGAGCTAATGTTTATGTAATAAACACCTTTTGCTTCGTTGCTTAAATCAATATTCAATTCGTTGTTATAAGCACCGGTTTTCCAGCTTTGTTTGCTAATGGTTTTACCTACCATATTGATAATGCTTACTTCAAAATTTTGTACTTCGCTGGCATTGTAATTTAAATGAATTAAACCATTGGTAGGGTTAGGAAATACCTGTATGGCTAATGTTTCAAATTTGCTTTCAGCTATACCAATGCTGCTAATTGTTTTTTTAATGGCTGCATAGGCATTTATTTTTCCGGCTCCCCAGCGGCTTGAGTCGGGAATGGGTTTGGTATAGGTATCCTTATAAGTTGTTTGAAAAAGAATTCCTTTTAAAATATTGGGTGTTAGCTTTGGATTGGCTTGTAATAAAAGGGCTACAATGCCACTTACCATAGGTGACGACATAGAGGTTCCGCTGGCTTCAGCATAATAATAGTTGCGGTTGTTTTTAGGGAAATTATATATCAATACGCTTTGTGCATAGTTGGTTCCACCTAAAGCGTATGAAACATCGTATGAGTTAACGGATGAACCAATGGTCATTCCGGGTGCTGCTATATCGGGCTTAATGCGTCCATCAACTGTTGGGCCTTTGCTGGAAAAGGGTGTAATTTGCCCCGTAAAGGCATAACCTGAATAACTTTGGTTAGCACCTGCCACATTTTTAAAAGCAATTTTAGATGCATAGGCAGCTACTGTAACAGCCGCATGTGTACTGGCCATTTCGCCTAAAGTATAATTGCTGTTACCGGCAGTACCCCATGGAAAACCACCATTGGTAAATGCACCGTAATAACCATTGTAATCGTTTACAAACCCTTGCCACATATGCACGGTTCCGTTTGTTGCCAATAAGCTCACACAAAATCTATCGACAGTTTTACTAAATACATCTATTAAAATATGTGGTTTGTTATTGTAGTCTGCATCTTTAGTAGTAATGGTTAAAAAACAGGTGTCGTTTTTTGAGCCTACTAAAAAGGTATCAAGGGTGGTATTGTTTAAACAAATAATATTGGTTACGCTGCTCGTTGTTGAATCTTTAAACAAGCTTATTTTCAAACAAAATGTTTTACCTACTTCGCCCCAGATATCAATCCAGTTACGCTTTTCGCCATTAATGGTGGGGAAGGTTACAAATGTATGTAAGGCGGTATCGGTACTCGAAAATGTTTTTTGTATATGTATATTTTCATCGCCATTATTACCTGCCGACAATACAAATATTTTTCCTTCGCCTGTTATGTTATTACATGCCTGACTAAACAAGGAAGAACCATCGTTTGGCCCGATTGAATTACCCCAGCTTAAGTTTACTACGGCTGGTTTCCCTACTGATTTGGCATAGTTATAAATATAATTCATACCATCTAAAATGCTTGCCATGCCTGATGTTTTCCATTCGCTTTTCTCGGGTTTAATACCTACAAAGACTAAATCGCTCTCATAGGCTACTCCCCTGTATTTTCTGTTAGTTCCGTAACCTGAGCCTGCTGCTATTCCCCCAACATGCGTTCCGTGCGAAAAAGAGTTTACTTCGTATCCTTTGGCTAACATAGCAGCTGTATCTTTTAACTCGTTTCCGTAATTGTAGCCGCTTGGTGGTGTACCATCGTTGTGTTGCTCCCATACGCGTTTTACACGTAAAATAGTTCCTGTAGTATCGTAAAATGTTGGATGTGTATAATCAAAACCTGCATCAATAATGCCTACTACTACACCTTTACCTGAGTAGGATAAAGGCAGGTTTACACCATTTTGTACGGAATCAACCCTGGCTGATTTATTGGCTGCATCTAATAAACTAACTATAGGTTCATCAAGCTGTATATACTCAATGTTTTCTATTTCAATAAACTTTTTTATTTGTGTTACGGGTATTTGAACAGTCCAGATATTACCTGCTTTGGTACCTATTAATGCACCCAATCGGGTAATTGATTTTTCCTGTAAAGCAGTATTGGTTTTTATTAAAGCACTTATATAATTTACTCCGCCTGCTTTTGACAATACTATGTTTTTGTTGGTTTCAATGCCATCCTTTTTATTAAGCAACTGCATTAAATTAGCTGATAGTTTTTTTGTAGCATTGGTTTGTGCATGTGCATGTAATGCTGCAAAAAACACGAGTATAAATGGTAGAAATCTTGTTGTCATATTCAATTCTTTTTAACTATTCTAATTATCTATATTATGGTATTGCTTAACGTAAAATGATACGTTTAAAATCTTTATCCACTTTAAATTTAATGGTACCCACTGCCATGTTTTTTCCTGCTATTTTATAGTTCTTTCCATCTATTACATACTCTCTACAAGTAAAAGGTAAACCATGTACTACTACTTTAAAGTTTTTATTGCTTTGCTCTTCCAGCATACCTTCTAAAATATGCGATATGATTAGTTTTTTGTTATTACCATTTACAAAGAATTTATGCAAATGGTATAGGCCCATACGGTAGCCATAATTGTCGCCTGCATCTTCGTACAATACGCTCATTACTTCTCCATCTTTGGTGTAGTACACATGTAAACTAATTTCTGGCGATTCTATTTCGCCCACGTATTGTTGTTTGGGCCATTGCGGAATAACGGCTCCTGCTTTTATAAACACAGGCATCCTGTCAATAGGGCATCCTACTAAATGTTCTTTACCTCCACTATACTCGTGGTCGTTCCATATGTTAAACCAATTGCCACGTGGTATGTATACAGTACGTTCGCTTATGCCGGGGCGCATTACTGGGCAAATCAGTATGTGATCGCCTACGGCAAATTCATCGTTGCGGTATAATGTTTCTGTATCTGCTTGGTCAATAAACGCCAAAGGGCGTAGTATTGGTGTTCCGTAGGTACTGTTTTGCCAAAAGGCAGTGTACATATAAGGCAATAACTGGTAACGTAAATGAATAAACTTTTTTATTATATACTCATACTTACTGCCAAAACTCCAAGGCTCCTGGTCTATTTTGGTTTCGTTGCCTGCGCTGTGTGTTCTAAAAAACGGATGAAAAGCGGCTAACTGTATCCAACGGGTATACAACTCCCCATCGGGTTCACCAATAAAACCTCCTACATCGCTTCCGCAAAAGGAAACACCGCTTACACTTAAACGTAGGCACTGCATACTGGCTATCCATAAATGTTCCCAAGTGGCTATATTATCACCTGTCCAAACGCTTGAGTAACGTTGCAAACCACTATAACCTGAACGGGTAATTACAAAAGGCCTGTTGGGTTGTAAATAACGTTTTATACCTTTTTGGGTAGCGCGTGCCATTTGCATACCATATACATTATGTGCTTTTCTGTGGCTGCAAGGGTTGCCATCGTAATCATGGCGAACATCTTCAGGAAAAGTACCAATTTCAAATACGGCTGGTTCGTTCATGTCGTTCCAAACACCACGTACGCCTGCTTCCACCAAACCTTTAAACAAACTGCTCCACCACTCGCGTACGGCAGGGTTGGTAAAGTCGGGGAAATGGCATTTACCGGGCCAAACATCGCCTTCCATTAAAGTACCATCGGCTCTTTTACAAAAATAATCTTTGGCAATAGCTTCTTGCCACACCCAATAATCTTTGTCTATTTTTATACCGGGGTCTATAATGACTACTGTTTTAAATCCTTCGTTGGCCAGGTCGCCAATCATTTTTTTAGGGTCGGGAAAGTATTCTTTACTCCAGGTAAAACACCTGAACCCTTCCATGTAATCTATGTCTAAATAAATGGCATCGCAAGGTATTTTGCGTTTGCGAAACTCTGATGCTATTTCTCTTACTTTACTCTCAGGGAAATAACTCCACTTGCATTGGTGATAACCTAAACTCCACATAGGTGGCAGTTCGGGCTTTCCTGTTAAGGTTGAATATTGCTCTACTACTTTTAGTAAATCGGGACCATAAATAAAGTAATAATTCATTTCGCCACCGCGGGCATAAAAGCTCAATATTTCTTTATTGCCTTTTCCAAAATCGAAAATGGTACGGAAGGAGTTGTCATAAAATATACCATAGCCTATTTTACCTTTATTGTGCACGCCCATGTAAAAGGGGATGTTTTTATACAAGGGGTCGGAGTCTTTTTGAAAACCATAGGTATCCATTCCATAGTTTTCAAAATACATTCCGCGCAAGTTCATTTCTGTTGGCTTATCGCCTAAGCCATAAAAATATTCATCGGGCTGAATAACCTTGCTGCAGTAATTTATTTTACCGCCTTTTTGTAAATAATGTTGCCAATGAAAACCTGCTTCGTCCTGAAAGATTATATTGTTCTGCTTATCGAGCATGGTTATTTTTATATCGGCCTTGCTTATTTTACAGGTTATTGATTGTGTTTGTATATAGTAGTTTGAGTTGTCTTCAATAAAATGAAGCTCTACTAATTTTTCTTCGAAATATTTACTTACGGCATAGCTAAAATCTTTTTGAAAAAAACCATCGGCAGCATAACGAAACCTTATAATTTTGTCCGTCATTACCTTTACTTCTAAAATAGTTTCGCTGGTATTAAATATAAAAAAATTGCCTTCTTTTTTTACTTCTAAAACTGCATCTGGATAAAACTTATTGGAGTATTTGGTTTGTGTAAACATTACAAAATTCTTTTAAATAGGTTACAATTAAACATTTTTTTAATTGATAAATAATTTTTTTTCATCAATACATTATAAAAACAATTTGTTAAGTATAAAATAATTTTTGTTATAGGCTTAAAAAGATATATTGCTTATGTGATTTACTAACTTACTGAATTTACAACCACATGCAAAAACGACCAAAAGTATTGATGTTTGGATGGGAGTTTCCACCTGTTATAAGTGGTGGTTTAGGAATAGCATGTTTGGGTTTATGTAAAGCACTTTCACCACTGGCTGAAGTGAAAATGATAATTCCTAAAAGTGTTCCTGATTTTAAAATACCAAATATTGAATTAATAGGATTAAACGCTTTTAGTAAAGAACAATTACGCGAACTTTTTAACAAACAACCTAACTACGGTCATAGTGGATTTAACACGCACCAGATAGATGCAGGTGTAAACCCTTATACCAAAATAAGGGATGATGAAAGCGTTAATCAAAAATTTTACGATGTATATCGGGAAGATGTAGCGCCTTTTGAAATAGATGCTTTATATGCGGGCGATGTAATAAAAAAAGCCATTGAGTTTTCGCGCATTTCTGTTCAGTATGCTTTGCGACAAGATTTTGATGTAATACATGCACATGACTGGATGACTTTTTTACCTGCCATTGAGTTAAAAATACGTACGGGTAAACCTATGGTTTTACATGTACACTCATTGGAATATGATAGGTCGGGCGAAAGTAGTAAGAACTGGGTTTACGATTTGGAAAAAAGGGCTATGCATTTGGCTGATAGAATTATACCTGTTAGCCATTATACAGGCAGTATTTGCCATAAGCATTACGATGTGCCTGAGTTTAAAATATGCCCTATTCACAATGGTGTAGAGGCGGTAAATAAAACCATTAAGAAAAGTCCGCACAAGGATAAGCTGGTTATTTTTTTTGGTAGAATAACCATGCAAAAAGGGCCTGAATATTTTGTAGAGGCAGCGCGTATAGTTTTGGAACGACATGCTAATGTAAAATTTGTAATGGCCGGTAGTGGCGACTTACACAAACCATTAATTGAAAAAATTGCTTCGTATGGCTTAGGCGATAGGTTTTATTTTACCGGCTTTTTAAATAAACAAAAGTTAAACGAACTATTGGCTATTAGCGATGTGTATTGTATGCCTAGTGTAAGTGAGCCTTTTGGCTTAAGTGCAGTTGAAGCGGTGCAATATGGGTTGCCTGTAATTATGAGTAAAACGAGTGGTGCCGGAGAGGTATTACCAAGTGCACTTAAAATTGATTTTTGGGATACGCATAAACTGGCTCAATATATTATTGCTTCGCTGGATTATGAAGGTTTGCATGACGAAATAGTAAACAAAGCTGCTATTGATTTAAAAGATATTACCTGGGAAAACACAGCCAAAAAGGTAATTAAAATATATGAGTCAATTATTCCATAACAGATAAACAAGAATATTTCATCATTAACCATTAACAAGTTTCTAAATATAAAAATTATGCCGTCAATTTGTTTTTACTTCCAAGTTCATCAGCCTTACAGATTAAGGGAATATACTTTTTTTGATATAGGGCAAAACCACGACTATTTTGATGATGCAAAAAACAGGCAGGTTTTAGATAAGGTAAGTGAGCGTTGCTATTTGCCCACTAACCGCATGATGCTTGATTTAATTAAAAAGCACAAAGGCGATTTTAAAATAAGTTATTCTATTAGTGGTGTGGCTTTGGAACAATTTGAAACATGGCGACCTGATGTATTGCAAAGTTTTAAAGATTTGGCAGCTACGGGTTGTGTTGAGTTTATTAGTGAAACGTATTACCACTCCTTAGCCTATATTTTTAGCAAGGACGAGTTTAAACGTCAAGTAGAAAAACACAAAGCGCTCCTTAAAAAACATTTTAACTATGAACCCAAAGTATTTAGAAATACGGAATTGCAATACAACAATGAGTTGGCTAAATTTATTGAAGACCTGGGTTACGAAGCCATTATTTGCGAAGGAGTTGACAGGCTTTTACAAGGCCGCTCGCCTAATTATTTATACAAGGCGCCTAACGTAAACAAAATAAAATCGTTGCTTAAAAACTACCAGTTAAGCGATGATATAGCTTTTCGTTTTAGCAACCAGGGTTGGGAAAGCTGGCCGTTAACGGCTGATAAATTTGCCGACTGGTGTCACCAGATTGCAGGACATGGCGAAACCATTAATTTATTTATGGACTATGAAACCTTTGGCGAACACCAATGGGCTAATACGGGCATATTTGATTTTATGTGGCACTTACCTGAGTATATTTTAAAACATAAGGATTTTACTTTTAAAACTACTTCGGAAACAGCCGAAGCGTATACGGTGAGAGATGTATACGATGCACATGAGTTAACGAGTTGGGCAGATATGGAACGCGATTTATCGGCCTGGTTGGGTAACCCCATGCAGGACGAAAGCATTGCGAAAATTTATGCTATTGAAAAAAGGGTATACGACTCTAAAAACAAAGCCATGATTGATACTTGGCAAAAAATGCTTACGAGCGATCATTTTTATTATATGTGTACTAAGTTTTGGAGCGATGGTGATGTACACAAATATTTTAGCCCCTACGAAAGTCCTTACGATGCTTACATATTTTTCATGAATGCGTACAGTGATTTTTTAATGGAACTGGATAAACTTGACCAGGTTTAATTATTTAAAAGCAAACTTTTTAGGCTCCACATGGTTTATTGATTTGAATCAATGATTAAACTAATATTTATGATTTGCAATTTTTAAGCCTTCACCTACTTTTGTACCCTTAATATTATAAAATGCCCATATTAATTTTCTTTGTATCTCATTGGTACTTATCCCTTTTTTCTCAAACATTCTATTTACACCGTTATGCTGCGCATAAAATGTTTACCATGAATAAATTTTGGGAAAAGTTCTTTTATATATTCACTTGGTTTACGCAAGGTGCTTCTTATTTAACACCTCGCCCCTACGCTATTATGCACCGTATGCACCATGCTTATAGCGATACGGAGAAAGACCCGCACTCTCCACACTTTTTTAAAGAGGTATTGAGTATGATGAAATATACGTACCATATTTTTAGTGGTATTCATAAAAACAAATTCAAGTTTGATGTAAAGTTTGACAGGAATTTTCCGGAATGGAAAAGCATAGACTGGATGGCTAATACCTGGACCAGTCGTATTTTATTCAGTGTGGGTTATATTATATTCTATGTATTTTTTGCTACGCAATGGTGGATGTATTTATTGTTACCTGTTCACTTTTTAATGGGACCTGTACATGGTGCTATTGTAAACTGGGCCGGACATAAATATGGTTACAGAAACTTTGGAGAAAAAGACCAATCTAAAAACACTTTGGTTGTTGATTTTTTAATGCTGGGTGAGTTATTTCAAAACAACCATCATCATGCTGGTGCCAGAGCTAACTTTGCTGCTAAATGGTGGGAATTTGACCCAGTATATCCTGTTATAATTATTTTAGATAAGCTAAGAATTATAAAACTGGTAAGAACTAAATAAACAAAAAAGCGATTGAAAATAATTCAATCGCTTTTTTTATTTGATGTGATACAAAATGTTAAGGTATTAAGCCAGTTTTTTCTGTCTTACTAAATTTAAAATCAATTCTAATTGTTCTTCGTGTGTCATGTGGCTATTGTCTATTTCAATAGCATCCTCTGCTTTCATCAGTGGCGAATCGTTTCTGTGTGAATCAATATAATCGCGTTTTTCTAAATTGGCTAATACTTCTTCAAGCGTGGTGCCTTTTCCTTTTCCGGCTAACTCTGCAAACCTGCGTTGGGCTCTTACATTGGGGTCAGCTGTAATAAACAATTTTAATTCTGCATCGGGGAACACAACAGTGCCTATATCGCGGCCATCCATTATTACGGCTCTTTCTTTACCTAGTTGTTGTTGTTGTTTTACTAAAAAGCGTCTTACTTCGCTAATAGCACTTACATCGCTTACATAACCTGCTACCCTGGGGTTTACTCTTATTTCATTTTCAATATTTTCACCATTTAAAAATGTTTCTTGTATTTGGGTATTGGGGTCTATTATAAAGGTTATAAAAATATCGTTTAAGGCTTTTTTTACCTCCTCTATATCTTTATAATCAATTTTATTTTGAATAAAGTATAAAGTAACGGCCCTGTACATAGCACCTGTGTCAACGTATTTATAGTTTAAGTTTTTTGATAATTCTTTAGCAATAGTGCTTTTACCGCATGATGAATATCCATCTATAGCTACAACAATTGGTTTCATTCTTTTTTCTTTTTGTAAAACTCTTGCAAGTTAGTAACAATTGTGAAATGATTGGTAGCATTTCCTGAATAAAAAGATGCGCTTCCATACGAAAACATAAATTTTCGTACTTTTAAACCAAAACCCCAACTAAAACCTGCCCAACTTCTTGCATCGGGTAAAGTCAATTCTCTTCTTCTTAAATCATTGTAACCAAAACGCAACATAAACCCTTGCCCAAAAACCAATTCTGTATTTACAATTAAATGGCTCATGGCAAAACTAAGAGCGTTAAAATCTTCCTGAATGGGCAAACCGGTTACCAAATCGACATTGCGGCTATTTTTTGCCGAGTTCTGGTATAGTAAATCGCCAATTTTTTGTAAGTCGTGGGCAATAACAGAAATACGTAAGGGATTGTGTGCAAACTTTTTACTAAAACCAACCTGTAGGTTTAGCGGATATTGTTGGCGTGAAGTGCCTGTATAAGTAGTTATCTGGTAACCAACATTATTGGCTACTGCTGTTAATAAAAACAAACTATCGCGGCTACGGTAACTGGCTGCTACATCGGCTGCAAAACCTAGGCTTGTATAACTTTCTAAAGTGGAATAAATAAATTTACCTGTAGCGCCAATATTCCATTTATTCATAATACGCGATGTACTTAAATGGAATGCAAAATCGCTGGCGGCAAATGAACCTAAGCTGGTATTGTCAATATCTTTCTTATCAAAAGTACCGTAATTTAAATATTGAACACCAACCATTAAGGGTCCTGCTGATTTGGTATTAAAAGCATATCCAAAATAACCTAAACCCATATCGGCTACATAACGCTGGTAGTTCATAGTAAGTTGTTTATCCATTTTAGCCGTTAATAATGATGGGTTTTGAATAACTAAACTGGCATCATTATCGGGTGTGGCAATAGCACTTCCACCCAAAGCGGCAATGCGTGCATTTGCATGCATATTTAAAAACTCGAAGGAGCCTATTCCTCCGCGTTGTGCATTAACCATGGTGGATATTACTAAAAAACAAACTAAAATACTTTTTCTCATGTTTATAATACTGTGCAATTATAGCCTTTATGCTAACTACTTTTATCATATTTTAGTGTAAAAAAGAAAATGGTGTTTACAATTACTTAATATTGGAAAGTTCGTTTGAAAAACTAGATTTGTCGACCATATATTACTACTTATGTTTGGATTAGACCCAACTATTACATTTTTACTTATTCTTTGTTTAGTGGCCGCTTGCGCCTTTGAATTTATCAACGGCTTTCATGATACGGCAAATGCTGTAGCCACAGTTATTTACACCAATTCTCTTAAACCTTGGGTAGCCGTTGTTTGGAGTGGAATTTGGAATAGTGTTGGCGTTTTTGCCGGAGGTATTACGGTTGCAATGGGTATCAGCAATTTACTTCCTATTGAAGTTTTAATAGACCCTAATATTTATCACAGTATTGCACTTATAATGGCATTATTACTTACTGCTATTATCTGGAATTTAGGCACTTGGTATTATGGTATACCTTGCTCTAGCTCTCACACCTTGGTTGGAAGTATATTGGGCGTTGGTTTAGCTTACTCTTTTATAGCTGAAAAAAGCGGTAGTTTTGTAAACTGGAGCAAAGCGGGCGATATTGGTTTAAGTTTACTATTCTCTCCACTTATTGGTTTTAGTTTGGCTGTTTTATTAATGTACATTCTTAGAATGTCGATTAGAAACAAAGCTATTTTCAAAGCACCCAAATCAAACGACCCTCCTCCGTTTTGGATTAGAATGATTTTACTTTTAACCTGTACTGGTGTAAGTTATAGCCACGGTAGTAATGATGGACAAAAAGGTGTTGGTTTGGTAATGCTTATATTAATTGCTATTGTTCCTGCATATTTTGCCATTAACCCTAAAATAGATATTGGTAAAGTAAAACAAGGTATTGTTGTGGTTGATTCGGTAATGGCTACAGCTTCAAGAAACAAAATGGCTAAAGAAGATAGTTTGGAAGTAGCAAAAATTCAGGAAATATCTTCTTCGCTTTCTAGTAAATTGGTTACTCCTATGGATTCATTATCGGTTGAAGACAAATTTGCTATTAGAAAAAACGTTATTAAATTAGGTAAAGAAGTTGAAAAAATAAAATTGAGTAAAGACATAACACTGAGTGAAACGGATAAACTAAGTTTAAAAGCCGCGGTAAGCAATATAAAAGGTATTACTGAGTATTCTCCTAAATGGGTTATTTTAATGATTTCTATATCGTTAGGATTAGGCACTATGGTTGGATGGAAACGTATTGTAAAAACCATTGGCGAAAAAATTGGTAAACAACATTTAACCTATGCACAAGGCGCAGCTTCTGAACTAGTAGCTGCCAGTACTATTGGATTGGCAACTGGTTTAGGATTACCTGTTAGTACTACACAAGTATTATCATCGGGTATAGCGGGTAGTATGGTGGCTAGTAAAGGTATTAAAAACTTACAGGGTAAAACTATTAAAAACATTGCCATCGCATGGATTTTAACATTGCCTGTTACTATAGTTTTAGCAGGAGGATTATTCCTATTGTTTAGAGCTATGGCCGGATAAAACAACAAAATTATCACATAAAAAAAGCTATTTAATCGCAATGATTAAATAGCTTTTTTTATGTGCAGTGGAATTACTAAACAGGCTAAATCTGAATGCAACCAGCAGGTAAAAACATCATCCATTAAATCTTTGGTATAGCTAGTCCGTCTATTGGTTTCATTGGTTATTATAATGCCGTACATAAATTTGAACTCATATGCATGGCAAAGTAATTTTGCTTAATAATATATTTGATACTCAACAACTTTTATTATAAAAATTAACAAAAATATAATATTTAGATAATATTGGCTTATTTGCTTGGCGAAAAATTTTTCCCTTTTCATGCTAAGAAAAAGAACGTATTTGTTAATTGTATTTATTTCCACGGTTAGCGTATTAAAATTGAATGCACAAAAAAGCATTTCAAACCCTACTTTTAATTTTTCAAATGGTATTGGAGTAATTGCTCCAGACAGTTTATTTTCAATTAACTTCCGCTTTAGAACACAGCTTAGGTCGGCATACAACACAGTATCAAAGGACGATTTTAGTGCCTCAGAAATAGAAGCAAGAGTAAGAAGACTTAGGTTGCGCTTTGAAGGATTTGTTATAAACCCTAAATTGAACTATTATATTCAACTCTCTTTATCTAGGGGGGATATGGATTGGGTGGATAATGATAATTCGGAAATTAACTCTAGCCCCAATATAGTTAGAGATGCTGTAGCTATATACAAAGCCACTGAACATTTAACTATTACTTTTGGGCAAACTAAACTACCCGGGAACAGGCAAAGAGTAGTTTCTTCTGGTGAACTTCAATTCACGGACCGCTCCATTGTAAATGTTGCTTTCAATATTGATAGAGATTTCGGGCTACAATTTGCTTATAGAAATAATATTTCCAAATTGCATTATGTGCTAAAAGGAGCAATTAGTTCTGGTGAGGGACGAAATTCAAGTACATCAAATGCCGGATTAGCTTATACCGGGCGAGTTGAAGTTTTACCATTAGGAGAATTTACTAATAAGGGAGATTATTTTGAGGGAGATATTGAAAGGGAGAAAAAACCTAAAATATCTTTAGCCGCAGGATACCATTATAATGAAAGTGCAAGAAGAACAGCAGGAACTTTAGGAAAAGATTTATATCAAACGAGGGATTTAAGCTCTTTTATTGCAGACTTTCTTTTTAAATATAAGGGAATTGCACTCAGTACCGAATACGTTACTAGAAATACTAATTCTCCAATAACAACAAACAGTGCTGGTTTGGAACGAATTATTTATGTAGGAGAAGGTAAATTATTTCAATTGAGCTATTTGTTTAAAAACAATGTAGAAGTAGCCGGAAGATATGCTAGAATTACTCCCTATGCCTCCATTCAAGAAAAGAAAGAATTGCAAAAAGAAGAGATAGGCATGGGCGTTACTAAATACTTAAGAAAACATAGAGTGAAGCTACAAACACAATTATTCTATAACGAAGCTACTGATCTTAAAATTAATAAAATTGATGGCTCGTGGAATATGATGTTTCAAATAGAACTAGGCATTTAGTACTATTTCTTTTTCGCATAATGAAAAATATATAGTAATTATGTCTTTACTTAGTTGCATGCCAATCGCACCAGAAACCATAATTCACTGCGTTATCAAGGTTAAAGTAATCATGTCTATGTTTTAACAAGGTTTGTTTGGCTTCATCAAAATTTTGCCATTCGCCTTTCAGATCTGACCCAAAGGGACCTGATGAACCTACCATAAAATTATAGTTGAATTGTTTTTCAATGGCTTTCCGCTCCTTAAAATAGGTTTCATCCATATCTCCGGCAAGGCCAAGTGTACTTTGTATTTTTCTTTTTAGTCGCGCACCAAATGACTGGCTCAAAAACTTTAATGCTTTATCGGATGAGGTATGAAAATCTTCTTTTAATGTTAACACCCGAAATGATGTTTGGTCGACTAATTTAAATTTGGTATAACCTAATTCTTTTAACCGGTATAAGGTACCTAAAGCTTCTTCATCTGTTATGGTTTCGCCTTCGCCCACACATTCTGTTTCTACTGAAATAAATTGGGGTAACTCGTTTGCTTGTTTTAATGTTTGCAAGCAAACCTCATCATATCCTTCAATATCAATTTTACAATAAAAAGGGGCTCCGTATTCGGCAATAATCGATGAGAGTGTCCTTGTTTCAACTACAATGGAATTTTTACTTAAGTGGGCTCTATCTGCAATATTTTCTTTCAATGAATTCCAAATGGTATTTTGGCTCAGGTTAAAAGTAACTTTAGTTCCGTCTTTATCGCTTATAGCATAATTCAATAGCATTAATTGTTTGCTATTGTATGCTTTTTTAAATTTTGTTTTTGCTTCTGCTATTAAATTAGGATCTGCATCAACAGCAATAACGGTATACCCATTTTGCAAATAGTATCCGGTGTCCTCGCCCTTGTGCATTCCAATATCAATAATTAACTTATTATTCATTATAATTAATCAAACTACCTAAAGTTCAAATATTATAATAATTTATTAACTATTTAAAGCTATTACATATTATACCTATTGTATGGTATAACCATGAGTTTAATGCATGTAATTGGCTTATCGGTCAAACTCCTTACGGGTAATATTAAGTCTTATGCCCAGCGTAAAGTAAGTGTTTTCGGACTGATAAGCAGCAATAGCACTATTGCTATAACGATAGGTAACACCTGCATCTATAAATAAATTATGTTTAATCATATAGCTCGACATAAAATCAATGTATAAAACTTTTGTTAGTTGCCCTTGTGCAATGGTATTACCGTATTCTCCTAAAGTTCTGGTATTGTAACTCAAGCCTATGTTTTGTCCCACATTTGAATTGTTTGTATCGTAGCCTATTTCGTAATAAATACCCTTTAATTGCAAATACAATTTATTAAGTGGTTGATAGCGTACAACACCTATCAACTCTCTGAAATTGGCTCCTAAAGGATGCCCCAAGGGTTGGGCATAATTGGTAAAGGTTTGTAAAGGTGAGTAGGATGTGTACATAAAAGGTCTGCAAACGTTGTACTCTACCTGAGCATCTAAATTATTTACACCAAAAACATCTATATATTTTAAACCTAACTGGTAAGCCCATTTATTTCCCCACCAGCCTTTATTCATGGTAATCTGATCCAATACAAACTCGCTAATTACCAATTGCCCGTATAATGAAAAACGGTTTAAAAAATTAAACTTAAAGTTGGCACCTAATATGGCTTTATCGGTACTGTTTAAGCCATTTTCAATTGATTTGTACATAATAATGGGGTTTAAATAATTAACCTCAAACCCTCCATTGTTATAACCACTATCGCGCTGAAAAATAATAGTTTCAAATAAACCTAAATTAAACCTTTTACCTATGTTAACGGAAAGATGATGGGTGGCGGCATAATGCCTTGCCTGTATGCCATAACCTTTTACATTATAGTCGCGGTACTCGCTAAATATATTGGTATAATTTATTTTCCAAATGCGGGTGTTTAAACGCAAATAAAAATTATCGACTGCGTTGTTTGACATAATAAAGGTACGCACGCCATCGCCTATAAATTGCCTACCCTGCCCTAGTTGCCAATCCATATATTTATTAGGTGAAAAGCTAATGTAGCCGCTCGATAAGAAGTGATTGAACTCTTTTCCATCACTTTTAGTAAAGCCTATTCCCTGCAGTGTTCCTATTCTTTTATACTCTTCAATAGCTGCCGGTGTTGGCCTATAAATTTCATCACTTACTTGCGAGTAAAATCCTATTTTATCTGTAATGTTTCCTCTTATTTCTATTCCTCTGTTATTAATAAGTCCACGCGTTCCCATATAATCAATGGTGCTCATTTGGTAGTCCAGCACAGGATTAATGACTAAGTTAAAATCGGGTATTTGTACGGAGTATAGTGCTGATTTTTGTTTATAAAAACCTTTCAGGTTTTGGTTTTTACTTTTAGTTAAATCATTATTAGCCCATTCAAAATTATCGTTTAATAAATAGGCTAAGTTAAATTTATCCTGTTTTGAAAAACTGATATTGGAGCTATCCTTTTTATTGGCAAAATCGGCAATTGATTTTCTTCTGTAACTCTTATTACCGGTATGGTAATAGTCACCAGCAATGGAATCGTTTTTAATTTCAAACCGGTCTAATATATGGTTGGTAAATGGGTTTATAGGTAAATAGGTATGTTGCCCAAATAAGGTTAAAGGGAATGCTAAAATAAAAACAAAGAGTAATCTATTATTTTTCATAAAGTTACAAAAATGCAGTTTTTACTTGTATTTATTTACCTAAAAAAGAAACCCAATAAAAAAGGCTGACATCATATTGATGCAGCCTTTTTTATTATTTAAAATGTTATTGATTTTTATTGTTTTAAAAATTTACGGGTGCTTACCATTTGTCCATCAATAGTTAAGTTATAAAAATATAAACCGCTGGGTAAGTTATTAATATCAAGTGTTTCTGTTTGTAAACCCATGGCTGATTTAACTTGTTTCTCTACCCATATTTTTCCGGTAATATCAAGTACCTGAATATTTACCTGGGCATTGTTTAACAACTGAAAAGGAACATTTAACTGATTAGCTGCCGGATTAGGAAAAGCCGCAAACAGGTAATTTTTAGGCTCCACTTTTATTGCTTCTATATTGGTTCCGTAACTAAATTGTATGCGATAATAACCTTGGTTGTAGACGGTAGCTGTAGACGGTTTTGTTACTTTTTTACCATTGTTTGATTCTGCTGCAATGTAGTATTCAACTATATCGGTAGCGGTTAAATCAGGAATGCTTAAGATACCAATGCTATAGGTAGCGCTATCGGTTAATGTTAATGTTTTCCAAGCACCATTGTTTTTGCGCCAAACACAAGCTACTTCTTTTATACCACTGTAATTTTCGCATTTAGCAATAATTCTAAAATCGGTTTGCAATGTTTTATTGGCCTGCACTTTCGGATGCCATATTCTTATTGGATTATCGGCAGGTACTTGCATGGTAATACAATGAATAGCTCCTCCCAGCGGGCTCATTGAGCGGCAATCAATTGGCACTACATTGTATCCCGGCATAATAGATTGGAATAATTTAACAATAGAATCTGTCTGTTCTTTATTACCATCTATTTCATCTGAATAGGCAGGAAAAAGAAAGGTATTGTTAACGGTTATACCATTTACAAAATTACGAGCATCGTTGAATAACTGGTCACAGGTAACGCTATCGTATTTTCCTTCATCGCCTGTAGGATGGGGAATTCTGTAAATAGTATACGGCCTGTTGTAAGTAGATTTTAAAGCGGCCATTTTCTGGTAATTGTCTTCTATAATTTGTCTATCGTTGGCGGTAATTTCTGCCGGTAATTTTGAAACCAAAATGGTTTCTTCATCAATTAGTTTGGTGTACAAATCAATATGGCCTGTTCCTCCATCGCAATTCAATACTGTCAGCTCTTGCAGGTCGTTGGTAGCAAATGCTGTTTTCATATTGGTATAAGTAGTTGTATTTGACCAACGTAATATATCGTTGTTGGCTGCTTTAATTTTTGAACTAAAAAACATTCTACCGTATCCATCTGTCATTAAATTTCCGCCTTCTGCATTTAATGCTGTCGGGTAGTTTTTATAGTTCATTTGTGAAGCCAAATAACTTGGAAACACATTGTCTAACTCTCGCCCATCATAATATTTCATATCGGTAAAACCAACGCTATCTTTGGTTCCGTAATAAAATCCTATAGGCCCGAAATCGCGCATCCAGAAATCGTCACCTTGTTTTACAAAAAATTTATAATTGTTAAGTGGCCAACCTAAACTGCCCATAAACTGTTTTACTTTCAGGGTATCATTTGCCTCCCACACTCTAATCCAAACTTCACACTCCTGACTGATATAATGGGCTAACTGGGCTGAAATCCAGCCATACACACTATTAGTATCAATACCTATAATAGCAGAGAAGTCTTCATTGTATTCATAAGCCCAGCTAATACAAACGGCTTTGCTTTCTTCAAACTCGCCCGGCATACGCATATTTGAAGGCCAAACGGTGGCTTTACCAAAAGTTGTTTTAACATTTTTGTTATTGTCAATCATTAACTGGTATTCAGCTTTTGTGCGGGCTGCCGGCAAATGTCCTTTGCGCTTTTGCTGCCCAAACAGAATGGTACTAAAAGAGATAAAGAGGTAGAGTAAATAAATTTTCCTGGTCATAAACTTTGTTAATTAAGCCGGCAAGATTATAATTATTAATGAATACTGGCAACCGCCAAAGTAATTATTACATAACTCAAACATTTGCTTAATATTGCCGGATTATTATGAAGCATATACACAGTTTAAAGGATATTATTATTTACGAGGACGACTACTTTGTATTTATTAATAAACCAGCTCACTTTTCAAGTTTAGACGACAGACATGATGATAATTTGAGTATTATTAAACTGGCTAAAAAATACAACGAAAACCTGCGTCTTTGCCACAGATTGGATAAAGAAACAAGTGGTATTTTATTATTGGCTAAAAGCGATGAAGCTTACCGCGAAATGGCTATAAAATTTGAAAAAAGGGAAGTTGATAAAACTTACCATGCAGTAGTTGCCGGACAAATACAGGTAGAAAACCAATCTATTATTTTACCTTTAAGCCAAACAAGAAAAGGGCTTGCCTTTGTAGACAAAAAGGATGGTAAACCTTCCACTACCATTATCAGCACTGAAAAGCTTTATAAGCATTTTACTTTACTGGCTTGCAAGCCTGTAACGGGCAGATTACACCAAATAAGAATTCATCTGGCTTCCCAAAATTTTCCTATCGTGGCTGATGAAAGCTATGGCGGACAAAACGTATTTTTATCTCAGTTTAAGCCTAAGTTTAAAGAGGGTAAATGGCAAAATGAAGAACCTATTATAAAGCGTGTGGTTTTACATGCCTACAGATTATCATTTACGGCCTTTGAGAAAGATTATTTACAAACAGCTGATTATCCAAAAGATTTTGCGGTACTTATTAAGCAGCTTGATAAGTTTGATAGTTAAAATATAAGATTGGCATTGGAACGTAAGCTAGGTAACAATATGCTTACATGGGTTCCTTCACCTAATTTTGAGTTTACTTTTATTTTACCAAAATGCCACTCTACTATTTTTTTCACTAAGCTTAAACCTATACCGTAACCATTTATATGCCTTATATTATTTGACCTGTAAAATGGCTCGAATATATGTTTTAAATCGTCTTCGCTAATACCTACTCCCTGATCTATTATATCTAGTTTTATAACTTCGTGCGAGCAGTTTAAAGTAACCTGGCAACTTTTCTCTTCGCTAAACTTACAGGCATTATCCATTACGTTCATAATGGCCGACCTTAATAAAGCTGCGTTACCCCTTATAATATGTGCATATTCATCGTCCGGTAAATCGTCAATATTTACTACAATTTTATGTCTTTTGGTTCGGGTTAATTCGCTCGAACACTCGTCTAATAATTCTATAATGGAAACATTGCCAAAACTTGTATTCGGGAAATTGGCATTGGCTTTTGCTAAATCGCTTAATCCGTTTATCAACTGAATCTGGTTATTGATATCGTCAATTAATGATAAGAATGTTTTGATATAAATATCGTTGGAACGCGGTTGTAATAATAGCACCTCTATTTGTCCTTTCATTACCGTTAAAGGCGTTCTAAACTCATGTGAGGCATTGGAAACAAATGTCTTTTGTAGTTTAAACGAATCGTCTAAACGCTCCAACATCTGATTAAATGTAATAGCTAACTGGGCTATTTCATCTTTTGAAGGACCCACACTTACCCTTTCGTATAAATTGTTTTCCGATATTTTTTCTACTTGTGTAATTACATTGGTAATAGGTAATAGTGCCTGTGAAGCAAACATTCTACCTAAAAAAGCGGTAATGATTAAACTTCCAAAAAACAATGACAACAAAAACAATAACAAGAAATTCAGTTTGCTTTGTCCTAACTCATCAAACCCTGAAGTTATAACCTGGTAATTGGTATTACCTACCGTTAAGTTAAAGCCCACATAATCGGTATCTGAGTTAATCATGTTAAACTCTTTTTTTTCCTTTAACTTATTAAATATGGTGCTTACTGTTAATTCATCTATATGTGATTTGTTAAAGTAAAAATTATCGTATTGGTCTTTTATAATAAGTGATTGATTAGGGAAAAGGTTTAAATCGTACTTAAAAGTTTCGAGTACAAAATTCAAATCAATATTGCTTGAATCAAGCAAGGTACTGGCCAGTTTTTCGGTTTGTGTTTTAAGCCTTTCATTGAATTCATTCTCGCGCAACGATTTTGAAAACTGGTAAACAAAAACAGAAAACACCAATAATATAATGGCAATGATAGCCGTAAACTTAAGTGCTAGTATATTTTTTATATTCATCGAATCGTTGTAAAGAATGGTAAAAATAAAAAAGCTACTTAACAAAAGTGTATCAAGCAGCTTTTTTAGTGCAATAATCTAAATTAGTCTAACTCCTTCATGATGTAACCCATACCTACCATGGTAAAAATTAAACGGGTAGGAAAATCTTTGTCTACTTTCTTACGCAGGAAGTTGATATAAACATCTATAATATTGGTACCTGTATCAAAATTTACATCCCATACTTTTTCTGAAATTTCTGCACGTGAAATAACCCTGTTTTTGTTACGTAATAAATATTCTAATAAGCTAAACTCTTTACTGGTTAACTCAATAGTTCTGCCACCTCTGCGTACTACTTTTTTATTTAAGTCTAACTCTAAATCGGCTAACTTAAGTACTTTGGTATCTTGTAAATTATCGGTGTAACGTTTACTTAAAGCGCGTATACGTGCTAATAATTCTTTAAACTCAAACGGCTTAACTAAGTAGTCATCGGCACCTGCATCTAAACCCAATACTTTATCATCAGTACTGCCTAAAGCTGTTAACATCAGAATGGGTGATTTTAGCCCTTCTGCTCTTAACTGTTTACACAAGTCAATTCCATTTATGTATGGAATCAATAAATCTAAAACTATTACATCGTAATAATTTTCTAAAGCCATTTTTTTACCAAAATAACCATCGTAAGCAACTGTTACTTCGTACGACTGTTCTTCAAGACCTTGCTTTAAAAAGGCCGCTACTTTTGGTTCGTCTTCTACTACTAATATTTTCATAAGGATTAATTATTTATCAAACGCTAATATTAAGAAAGAGGTAAGTTTAATATTAATACCAAATTAATATGTGATTAATTTTTATGTATCAATTGATTTAAATATTCTTCCGGGCTCATTCCGTATTTAATAACCTTGCGTCTTTTGCCTACTAATAATGTTTGCGGAAGTCCTCTTATACCAAGCCTTTTGTTAATTAGTTTATGTCCTAAAGCTACGGTATAATTTGCCTTTGACTGGCTTCCAAAAATGCGAACGGTAAAACTTTTATTGGTATACAAAAACATAATTACCCTGATATTACATGAATCAATGGCTGCTATTTGTCGGAGAATGGCGGTATCCTTCTCAAAGTTTTTAGAGGTAAGCGATGTAAAATACATAAACACTTGGTGACGGTTTAATTTCTTTAAATTTTTCTTTTCGCCTTTGTGTGTAGTAATAACAAGCTTTGGTATTTTTTTTCCTATGGCTATTTTACCAAAAAGCATATCGCTAGTCGATAAAACTATTTTAACAAAACTGCCTCCTGCATCTGCTTCTAACAAATGAAATATCTGTCCGTTTTTTTCAAAATAGTTTTGCGATTTATCCTTTGATAGTTTAACAGTAAATAAATCGTTGGTGGTATCGAAAATAGAATCGTTGTAATTAATAATAACTACTTTATCGGTATCTGCATCGTTAAACAAACCGTTTGAGTTAGCATCGTGCAAGGCTATTCTAAAGCTATCGCCATTTATTTTAACTATACCGCTTTTGGCTAAATACCTTTGTTCTCTGTAAGTAAAATCAAGGCCAATAAAACTTCTGTCTTTGTAATAATATTTATAGTACTCATCTTTATACTTGCGTAAATCTAACTTACCAAACAAAATAGTACGTGTTAATACTATTTTATTGCCCCCTTCTTTGTTGTGTTCATTGGTTAAAACAATTTCTGCTCCTTTTTGATAGTAATAAGGCAATATTTGTTTCTCATCATCAGTAAAATCAAAGTTTTGGTTTTTATCTACCCACAAGGTTGGGTTTTGGCTAAAGTAATCGCCTACTAATACGGTTACATATCCATCATTTTGGGTACTATGCGAGCCTGTAAAAAACAAAAAACCATACGCATAATTTTTATAGCCTTTTGGCTTTTTTATAATAATTGGTTTCGCTGGTTTCAGGTCTTCAAAACCTAAACTCAATATGGTATCGCCTTCTACTTTAAATAAAGCCAAAGTGTTTTCATATTTGTGAAACCTATCGTCCTTTCCCCAAGTATTTAATGGTATGGTTAAAGTATCGGCTTGCGCAAATACTGATACTAACTTGAAAGTAAATACTAGTAAAAAAAACGTTCTCATAGATAATCTGAATAAAATATAAAGTTAGGGCTTCGGTAAAACCAAATACTAAGTGGAAGCTATCATATCGTAAAATTCTTGTTCACTTATAATAGTAATATTTAATTCCGTTGCTTTTTTCAATTTTTCCGGCCCCATTTTGTCACCTGCAATTAAATAATTTAAATTCTTAGATACACCAGCAATATTTCTACCTCCGTTTATTTCTATTAATTTCTTCAAATCGTCCCTGCCAATACTGAAAGAGCCGCTTACTAAAAAAGTTTTCCCTTCCAGTTTATTGCTTCGTTCCACACCAACTTCTTCTTCCAATGCCAGCTTTAAACCATGATGCTTCAACTTCTCTATCATTTGTATGTTTTCTGCATCGCTAAAAAACTGGGTTAAATGTTCGGCTATCTTATCGCCAATTTCATAAATATGGGCTATTTGTTCTTTGCTGGCCACTATCATATTGTCGATAGTTAAAAACTGTTTTGCTAATTTTTTAGCTACGGTTTCACCTACCATTCTAATACCTAAACTAAACAGAACTCTTTCAAACGGAACTGCTTTTGATGCTTCAATTCCGTTTATAATGTTTAATGCTGACTTTTCTTTTATGGAACGTTTCTTCGTTTTTTCTTCTTCGCCCTCCTCAGCCGTTTCAATACTTAAATTTAAAATCTGCTCGTACTTTAAATCGTATAAATCAGCATAGGTTTTAATTAAACCTAATTTGTAAAATGCTGCTACGGTTTCGCCACCCAAACTATCTATATTCATGGCTTTTCGGCTCACAAAATGTTCTATGCTGCCAATAATTTGTGGCGGACAATGGTTTATATTGGGGCAATAATGTATAGCTTCTCCTTCTTTCCGTATCAGCTCCGTTTTACATTCGGGGCAATGTGTTTGGTATATTATTTTTTGTGCATCCGTACTTCGTTTACTTACATCAACACCCACAATTTTCGGAATAATTTCGCCTCCTTTTTCTACAAAAACGGTATCTAAAGCATGTAAATCTAAACGTTCTAACTCATCGGCATTATACAAACTGGCGCGCTTTACAGTTGTACCTGCCAGTTGAACCGGCTTTAAATTGGCTACGGGTGTAATAGCTCCCGTGCGGCCTACCTGATAAGTTACTTTTTCTAATTGAGTTACTGCAGTGGCTGCTTTGTATTTATAAGAAATAGCCCAACGTGGATTCTTAGCTGTAAATCCTAAATCTTCCTGTTGTAAGTAATTGTTTACTTTTATAACTATTCCATCTATTTCGTAGCTCAAATGATGACGCTCTGTTTCAAAATATTTGATGAAATCAAAAACCTCGTCAATATTGCTGCATAATTTAGAATGCTTGCTTACCTGAAAACCCCAGCTCTCCGCTAATTTTAAACTATCGTAATGGGTTTCGCTCAGTTTATTATCAGCATATAAAAAATATAGAAATGCATCCAGCGGACGTTTAGCCACTTCGTTGCTATCCTGCATTTTTAAAGTACCACTGGCAAAATTGCGGGGGTTCTTATATAGCTTTTCTAAAATTTGTGTTTCGTTATATATTTCTTTGTCTTCTAATTCTTTTCTGTAATCAGCATTGAGCTTTTCAAAGGTTTTTTTATGCATAAAAACCTCTCCGCGTATTTCAAAACTAGGCGGGTAATTATTTCCCTTTAACTGGTGTGGTATGGATTTAATGGTTTTAACATTATTGGTTACATCATCGCCTTGCGTTCCATCGCCACGGGTAACGGCACGTACCAGCTTTCCATTTTCGTAACTTAAACTAATGGCTAAACCATCAAACTTTAACTCACATACATATTCAAAATGGGTTCCAATGGCTTTTTTTATACGCTCATCAAAATCACGTAAATCTTCTTCGTTATAAGTATTACCCAAACTCATCATCGGGTATTTATGCTTTACTGTTTCAAAATCTTTGGTAATGGTTCCACCCACTTTTAAAGTAGGCGATTGGGCATTTTGCAAATGAGGAAACTGTTTTTCAAGTTCAATCAATTGTTGCAGTAATTCATCAAATGCAGTATCGCTAATAGTAGGATTAGAAAGGGTGTAATAATTATAGTTATGCTTTTCAATCTGATTGCACAAATCATCAATCAAAATTTTGGCCTCTAATTCATTCATGCTGCTAAGTAAACAGATAAATGTTTTAGTACATAATTTTTCAATAGTTTTTTATACTGCTACCAATTATTAATGAACAAGACCAAGCATTTTCAAACATTTATCATACTTAACAAACAAGTAACAGCATGCTTTTACATTTGTAGCAAAAAAATAAGCAGCGTGCGAAAATTATTGCAGTTATTTAAAACAAAGTTTTCCCAAATTTTAGCCTATGGATTAAGTCCCTTTCAACTGGCTATTACCTTAAGTTTTGGCATTACCCTAGGCTTGTTCCCTTTTATTGGCTTAACTTCCATTCTGTGTTTTGTATTTGCATTTGTATTCAGGCTCAACTTAATTGTTATTCAATTGGTAAATTGGGTAGTAGCTCCTTTACAACTTGTGTTATTGGTACCCTTTTACCAAATAGGAAATTATTTTAACAGTTACTTCTCCAACGCTTCCCTTGTTACTAATACGGCAACAGTAAACGTGATAGGATCCAACTTTTTTCAAAAAATATTGCTCTTAATCGACTCGCAAATACTGGCCATATTAGGTTGGGCTGTTATTTGTGTTCCGTTTGCACTGTCAATACATTTTATCAGCTTATTTTTCTATAAAAAGTACTTGCACAAAAAGTCAAAGATGGCTGCATAAGTGAGCTTCTATTAGATTATAAACCTTCCCGTAAAACACCTTTTTAAAATAATTTTCAGGCAGCTAAACAATTAGCCCTTTTATTGCTTTTAAGTTTTTATATAATTGTACTAAAATAATAACCTTATGGATATTCAGGCACTAACTGGTTTTTTAAAAAAACTTAGCAATAACAACAACAAAGAATGGTTTGATTTGCATAAAAAGGAGTACGATAAGCTACGTGCTGATTGGATTGAGATGGCCAGTAAAGTAATTAAACAAACGGCTGTTTTCGATGCAGGCATTGGGGATTTAGATCCTAAAAAATGTATTTTCAGAATTAACCGTGATGTACGTTTTTCGGCCAATAAAGCACCTTATAAAAACAATTTTGGAATGAGCTTAAGCAAAGGCGGCAAAGCGTCTGACTTTTGCGGTTACTATGTTCATATTCAATCAGGCGAAGCTTTTATTGCTGGAGGCTCTTACCAACCTATGCCTGATAAGTTAGCTGCCATCCGACAAGAAATCGACTACAATTTTGAGGAATTTAAAAGTATTGTAGAGCACAAAGACTTTATAAAACATTTTGGTGCACTTTCTGGCGACAAATTACAACGTCCGCCTAAAGGTTATGATGCTGAAAATCCTGCTATTGAATACATTAAACACAAAGGTTTTTTAGCGTATGCAAAAATTGACGATAAAAATTTAACCGAAAAAGAATTACTAAAACATTGTCAAAGCCTGTTTAAGGCTATGAAACCACTCAATGACTTTTTAAACAGAGCTATTTTGGCCTAAGCTAAAAACCTTATTTTTTTGCATATCAATTAAATTGATTTAGCTTCGCGCCAGTTTTATTGCTATGCAAATACAATTATTAAAATCAAAAATACATCGCGTAAAAGTTACGCAAACCGAGTTACACTATGTAGGTAGCATTACCATTGACGAAGATTTAATGGATGCCGCCAATATGATAGAAAACGAAAAAGTTCAGGTAGTGAACGTAAACAACGGAGAAAGACTTGAAACTTACATCATTAAAGGCGAAAGAGGTTCCGGAGTTATATGCCTAAATGGCCCTGCTGCACGTAAAGCGGCTGTTGGCGACCCTGTTATTGTTATATCATACTGCATTATGGATTTTGAGGAGGCAAAAAAATATACTCCTATTGCTATTTATACCGACAACAACAACAAACTAAACTAGTTTGAATACTAGCCTTAAAAAAATAATTCAATATGCAATAATCATTGCCGTTGGCGGTGGTTTTATGTATTATGTTTTTAAAAACCAAGACTGGGCAGAACTTTGGTCAAAAATAAGTTCGGCTAATTTGCTTTGGTTGGGTATTGGTATGTCGGTTTCCGTTTTTAGCCATTGGCTAAGGGCTTACAGAGCTATATTGATGTACGATGCCATGAATTACAAAATAAAAACCGACAATAGTTTTTATGCAGTAATAATTGGTTACATGATGAATTATTTTATTCCCCGTGCCGGAGAAGTGGCTCGTTGTGCTTCCCTTAACAAATCAGATAATTTACCCATTGAAAAATCGTTGGGCAGTGTAATTACCGAGCGTTTATTCGATTTACTGATTATGGTATTTCTATTAGCCCTCGTATTTTTTATTCAGTTTGATTTAATATGGGGTTTTATTCAAAAAACCATTGCCACTAACCAAACAGCCAGTACTGGCACATTGCCACTTAAATGGATTGTTTTAGGTTTATTGGTTGCAACAAGTGCTTTTATTTATTTGCTGCGTCATAAAATAAAATCTTTAGCTATTTACAATAAAATAGCCTCATTACTCAAAGGTTTTATGGATGGTTTACTCAGTATAAAAAACGTAAAACAACCTGTTTTATTTGTATTCCTTTCATTTGGTATTTGGGCTTGTTACATATTAATGATGTACTGCTGCTTTTTTGCATTAGTAAGCACTTCTTCTTTGAGTTTTACAGCCTGCTTAACGGTATTTGCCATTGGAACCATTGGTGTTGCTTTACCTGCTCCGGGAGCAGGAGCCGGCACTTACCATTATTTTATTTCGCAAAGCCTATTATTATTTGGCGTTGCTGAAGCCGATGGCGTTGCTTATGCCACCATGGTACATGGCGCACAAATGATACTGATAATTGTATTAGGACTTTTAAGTAGCTTAATTTTGTTGCTAAAGAAAAAAGCACAATAACTTTGTATAATTTTAATTTCTACCCTAACAATGACACATATTAAAGCCATTCACGATAAAATACATACTTGGGAAAGTCTTGCCGAACAAGTTAAACAATGGCAACAGGAAGGGAAAAAAGTAGTTTTTAGCAATGGCTGTTTTGATTTACTGCACAAAGGCCATGTTGATTATTTAAACCATGCGGCTGATTTGGGTGATGTATTGGTAATGGGTTTGAATACAGATGCATCGGTAAGTGAATTAAAAGGACCTCACCGCCCCATTCAAGACGAGCAATCGCGTTTATTGATTATGGCAGCTTTACAATGTGTAAGCGCGGTAACACTATTTGCAGAAGAAACCCCTTACGATTTAATAAAACTGGTACAACCTGACGTATTGGTTAAAGGAAGTGATTACAAACCGGAAGACATAGTTGGCTACGATATAGTTACCGCTAAAGGTGGCGAAGTAAAAACCGTTCCTTTTCTACCGGGCTTTTCAACCAGCGGTATCGAAAAAAAAATAAAGTTATCTTAAAGGTGAAAATTTATTGAATAGAATCGCTCAGCCCGCTTCCACCATTCAAAATATCTATCTTATTTTTCATAAAAGCATCTTTGGCTTTAATGGCCTGGCTCAATGAATCTGTTTTAAACATTAGCTCTTCCAAGTTGCGTTTACTGTCAGAATCGCTATAACCGGGTACCAACTCGCGAAAAGGTGTGGTAAAAACTAAAAAAATTATTATTACTGTAAATAACACTACAAAAGAACTCAACCCAACGAAAACGTTCATGGGAGTAAGCTTAAACGAAAACTTCTCTTCAAACGTTTCGTCATTAATTATTACTAAACGTAAGGGTAATTTTAACTTACGTAAAAACTTTTGTCGTTTTGATTCCAAATTAGCCGATAATGATTAAAATTGTAAACTCAGATTTTCGTCAAAAATATAAATTTAGATTGCTTTTGAACTATTTTAATAATAGATATTTTTATAAAACTACAAGTGCCTTATGTATAGCTATGGTATTGTTTTTTTCATGTAATCCTACTCGGGACAGATGGATTAACCGAAAATGGCACAGCATGACGGGGCATTTCAATATTTATTTTAATGGTGAACAAAAGCTAAATGATGCCATTAGCAGCTTGAAAGCAGGTCATGTTAACGACTTTAATAAAGTATTGGATGTTTTTCCTTATGGTGATGAAGCTGCGGCTAAAGGGGTAAGCAATGTGCTGGACGAGGCCATGAAAAAGTTTTCGGGCGCCATACAATTACACCAAGTTGGCTCTTATACTGATGAAGCCTGGTTTGCCATAGCTAAAACCCATTTTTTTAAACGCGATTTTTATGCAAGCCAAGAAGCTTTGCAATTTATGATTAGCAAATACCCCGCTGAATATAAAAACATTTCGACTGCGTGGTTAGCCAAAACCTATATAGGCTTAAAGAAAACACCTGAAGCGGAAGCTGTTATTGGCTTGGTGCTTTCCAATAAAAATATCCAGAAAGAAGATATAGCTGAAATATATGCTACTGCTGCCGATGTAAATATTAGATTAGAGAAATACAAATCGGCCATTGAAAATTTAAACAAAGTTTTAAATGAAGGTAAAGTAGATAAGGAAACTAAAATACGATACCGTTACATATTGGGCCAGTTGTATATTATAGCTGATGATAAAAAAAATGCACTGGTTAATTTCAATAAAGTAATTGGTTTAGTACCTGCTTACGATTTTGCCTTTAATGCTACTATTAATATTACAAAACTATACGATGTAAATGATAAGACGGCTGTAAACAAAGTAAGACGCAACTTGCGCAGAATGGCCAATGACGATAAAAATATTGATTACCTTGATCAAATTTATTTTGAGTTAGGCAAATTAGAATTATCGCAAAAAAATAACGATGCAGCTATTGCTGCTTTCAAAAAATCAACTTTCAAAAGCACCAAAAATAAAGAGCAAAAAACCAAATCGTATTACGAATTGGCTAAGCTGTATTTTGATTTAAAAAATTATAAAAATGCTAAATTGTATTACGACTCTACTGCTGCTTTAATTAGCAAAACAGATAAACAATACAATACCATTACAAGCACCAAAGCGGTATTAAGTGAGTTGATTAATAATATTACTGTTTATGAAACAGAAGATAGTTTACAAAAGCTAAGCACGCTGAGTAAAGCTGATTTAAATAAAAAAGTAACCGATTGGATAAGCAATTATAACAAACAAAGAGAACTGGCTGCCAAAGAGGCTAAAAAGAATAAATCAATTGAGTTAAGCAATCAGGCCAATCAGAATAATATAGCAAATCCAAGTACACCGGGTATTGGCGATGCTGCAAACCAATGGTACTTTTACAATACGGCTTTATTAACCAATGGCTCCGCTGAGTTTTTTAGCAATAAAAAATGGGGTCAGCGTATTAATGAAGACTTTTGGAGAATAGCTTCAAAAGAGAAAAACAATAAAGTAACTCCGGATGCAGGCAAAGACAGTAGCGATGAGAAAAAATTAAGTCCGGAGGAACAAAAGAACAAAGACAACCAACAAAAAGACATAGCGGATAAAGAAGAAAACAAACCTGTTGTTAAATTTTTTGGCGACTCGTTAAAAGATGCGTGGATACGAAATGTTCCATTCACCAAACAGGCGCTTGAAAACTCCAACTTAAATTTAATGGAGGCGTTGCATAACCTAGGCTTGATTTATTACAGTAAAATAAAAAATTATAAAGAAGCCATCGGTTACTTTAATATGTTGGAAAGTAAATTCCCTAAAAGTGATTATGAGCCTGAAGCATGGTATTATTTGCATAAGTCGCATGAGGAGTTGAAAGAAAAAAACAATGCTAAAGTTTATAAGGACGATTTGTTAAAACAATATCCTGATAATCCATACTCGTTACTATTACAAGGTAAGTCGGCCAATACAGTAGCTACTGACCAAAATAAAGACTTAGTAGCCTTATACGATCAAACGTTTGAAGCTTATAAAGCCGAACAATATGAAACCGTAAAAAAACTAAAAGCCGAAGCTGATAAAAAATATCCTGGTAATAATTTTAGGCCTAAGTTTGAGTATATAAACGCATTGGCTATTGGAAAAACTGAAAAAGTAGAAAACTTTAAACAGGCATTAACTAATATAACAACCGAGTTTGCTAAAACCGATGTGGCTGACCAAGCCAAAGAGATACTTGATATTTTAAACCGATCACAAAAACGCAATGAAATAATAGGTAAAGATTCAACGCTGGCGGAGTTCAGGGTTGAAATGGAACCGGATGCCCCGCATTATTATATCATGGCTATTAAAAACGAAAAAGCCAATTTTACCGAATACGTAGAAGCTATTTCAACCTATAATGATGCTTTTGCATCGCTTGATAATTTAAGGGTAAATGCCATAATGAGTAATGAAGGTTACCAGATTTTAATGGTAAGAGAATTCAGCACTCAGAAAAAAGCAGAAGATTATTATAAAGGTATTACAGCCAATAATGTTGTAACAGCCCGTTTAAAAGTAAAAGAACCTTATATTGACTTTATTATATCGACCAATAATTATAAAAAAATATTGCGCGATAAAGAGATTGAAAAGTACAATACATTTTATAAAAAAGCACAGCTAAAACAGACCCCATGAGTTTTCTACAATCAATTTTCGACAAAAATGCAATGAAGTATATCAAATGGCTTTGGATAGGCGCATTTGGAGGTATCGCTATTTTTGCTTTATTGGTTAGCATATTATGGTTTGACTGGGTACCCGCTACCTACAAACTACCTCCTTTGGAAGAGCTGGAAAACCCAAAAACTTTATTGGCCAGTGAAGTATATAGCAGCGATGGTGTAATGCTTGGCAAATACTATTTACAAAACAGGAGTAATGCCAGCTTTGAAGACTTAAGTCCTCAATTGGTGAATGCTTTAATTGCTACTGAAGATATTCGTTTTTTTAAGCATAGTGGTATTGACAACAACCGCTTATTTACCATTATTATTTATAATTTAATTGGCAAACGCCAGGGTGGTAGTACCATAACCCAACAGCTAGCCAAAAACTTATTTCCCCGCAAACGATTTAAACATTTTCACCAAAAGGTACTAACCAAGCTACAAGAATGGATTACCGCCATTCGTATTGAACAACGTTATACCAAAGAAGAAATTTTAACCATGTATTTTAATACGGTTGAGTTTGGGGGCAATGCTTTTGGTATACGCAGTGCGGCAAAAGTATTTTTCGGGAAATCGCCTAAAGACTTAAATGCTCCCGAAGCGGCTATGTTGGTAGGTATGTTAAAAGGTATTACCAAATTTAATCCCAATAAAAACCCGGCCAATGCTTTAAACAGACGCAATACTGTATTGAATCAAATGCTGAAAAGTAATTTTATATCAGCAGCCGATGCAGCCAAATTTAAAAAGGAAGAAATAAAACTGAACTATCAGGAAGATGACCACAATGAAGGTTTAGCTACTTATTTCAGGGAGCATTTGCGCTTGGAACTGATGGAATGGGCGGAAGAAAATGGATTTAACTTATACAAAGACGGGTTGAAAATTTATACCACCATTAATGCTAAAATGCAAGCACAAGCTGAAACAGCCGCACAAGAACATTTAAAAGTAATGCAGGCTAAATTTTATAAGCATTGGAAAGGCCGTGACCCTTGGGGTGTACATAAGGAATTATTAATAACTGCCATGAAACGCAGTGACCGTTATAGAATTTGTAAGCTGCAAAACTTAAGCGACAGCGAAATAGAAAAACAATTTAGCACACCTGTAAAAATGAGCGTTTATACTTACGAACGCGGTGTAATTGATACCACCATGACTCCTATGGACAGCATTAAGTATTATAAATATTTTATGCAATGTGGTTTGTTAAGTATGGACCCACAAACAGGGCAAATAAAAGCCTGGGTTGGCGGACATAATTATAAGTATTTTAAATACGACCACGTAAACCAAAATTCGAAACGCCAGGTAGGTTCAACTTTTAAACCTTTCGTTTATACTTTGGCTATTGATAACGGTGTTTCACCTTGTACTATTTACCCGAATAAACCTGTGCAGTTTGAAGGTTATCCTGACTACAAACCAGGCAATGCTGACGAAGCTTATACCACAGCTGAAATGACCATGTACCGTGGTTTACAGTTTTCAGTAAACTTAATTGCTTTAAATGTTTTAAAAAGCTTAGGCCCAAATGCCATTAAACAGGTAATAAACATTGCTAAAAAAATGGGTGTAGAAAGTAATATGGGCCCCTACCCGGCTACAGCATTGGGAACGGCTGATATTTCTGTTTTTGAAATGACCGGAGCCTTTAGCACTTTTGCCAATAAAGGTGTTTGGATAAAGCCACAATATTTACTGAAAATAGCCGATAAAAATGGTAATGTTATTTTTGAACAACGCCCTGAAAGCAGAGAAGCATTAAGCGAGCAAACCAGTTACGTAATGTGTAAAATGTTAGAGAAAGTTACCATGCATGGTACTGCTGCTAAAATAAAATACCAATACGGAATAAAAGGTGCAGTGGGTGGCAAAACAGGTACTACTCAAAACTATAGCGATGGCTGGTTTATTGGTATTACACCAACACTTACAACCGGTATATGGACAGGGTTTGAAGAACGTGCTATTCATTTCCGTTCTATGGATTTAGGTAGTGGCTCAGCTATGGCAATGCCTATATTTGGTAATTACATGAAAGCATTACAAGCACAAAAATTAGTAAATGTGGTGGAGTATTGGGAAAAGCCCAAAGCTGATTTAACCATTGAATTGGACTGCGATGCTTACCAGCCTGACAACAAAACAAGCGATCCTTTTACAGAAGAATAAAGCAGTAGGTTTTGTACAACTACTTTGGTGTGCAACACATTTTTACTGTTTGTGTTTCATTATCTATATGAGGACTTAAATAGGGTATACCTAAGTTCATTCCTCTTGCAATAAAAACCAAGGCTATAATAATGGCAAATACAGGTGTTAAAGCACTTGCTTTGTGCCTTATGCTTGGCTTAACTATTTGGCCAAGCATGGATATACTAAACATAATAGGGAAAGTACCCAGTCCAAATAAAACCATAAACAAGGCTCCATAAAAAACAGATTGTGTAGCCAGTGATGCTATTAAAGCTACATACACAAAACCACAAGGCAATATGCCATTGAGTGCACCAATTAAAAAAAAGGAAAATAAATGTTTACTCCTGAATAATTTTCCATACCATTTATTGCCCCAAAAATTAAACTCCAGCTTGCTTAATATTTTTGGAAGAAACAATTTCATTAACGTTACAACCAAAATTAACACACCGGCCAAAATACTGATGGACTGCTGCCATCCGGCTATTTTTAAACCAAAGCCTAATGAACCTATAATGGCTCCCAACACTGCATAAGTAAAAATTCTGCCTAAGTTATAGGTTAAGCGTGAAACGAATAAATGGCCTGTTGTACTGCTATGTTTGGGTAAAGCAAAAGCAATGGGCCCACACATACCTGCACAATGCATACTACCTACCAAGCCTGTTACAAATGCCGTTAAAAACAATAATTCCATATCCGGTTATATATGTAAATGTTCTTCTAAATAATGGATTCCTTGTTCATCATTCCATATTATTTTAGCTGTCCAATTGCCTTTTGCAAAATCAATTAAACCAACGGAGCAAGCATGCTCTTGGTTGTTCAAATCAATTGCTATCCGTTTGTCAAAAGATTTATTGGCCAGGCAATAAAATTGAATATATGCATTACTGATTTTTTTAAGTTGTGTGTTTTTAATATGTAAGACTTGAGTATTTTGGTTGTTATTTAACCATATAACTGTCACCTCTAACAAACTATCTGCTCCCTTATTGGCATCAATAGTAGTTTGGTAAGCTTCACCTTTTTCATAGTAATCATTCTCAACCAATACCACATCCTCATTTATCATTTTTACAGTCATTGTTATAATAAAAGCCATAAATAGTGCAGCTGCTACAACTAGTTTTGTTCCCCAATTCAGTTTCATGTTATTACTTTGTTTTATACTAATTAACCGGTGCTAAAAAATTCGATTTCATTTGCTCAATAATTTCACCATTGATTTTTACATTAATAAGCACTTCGTTTTGATTACTTGATATGAGTTTAGGATCTATCTCTATAAAAAAACTAGTCTTAGCTAATTCATCTTTAGGTATATTTATTTTATTACGGTCAATTAAAATAATTTTCCCTCCTATGGGCTTAATTAATTCTAACTCTATTGGTACCGCATTAAATGTTTTATTCACAACTTCTATATTGTAAAGATTACTTATATTACCATTAGTCTGTGTTTGGTATAACATACCAGCCGTTCTGTTCAGTGTAGTTTCTATTTCTTTCCTGCTTGCTACCAAATAAATTAATAGTCCAAATAATACAATCAATACTGATGAGTAACCCACATTTCGTAAGGTAAATTTAAAGGTTTCATTTTTATCAATCCCATTTTTTGAATTAAAGCCAATCAACCTTTTTGGTTTATTTATTTTTACCATTACCTCATCGCAGGCATCAATACAAGCTGTACAGTTAATGCATTCCAGTTGTGTACCATTCCTTATATCAATGCCCGTAGGACAAACCTGCACACATAATTTACAATCAATACAATCGCCTTTAAGAGTTGTTTCTGCTTGTTTTTTTACCGCCTTACCTCTTGGTTCCCCTCTTAAATAATTATAGGCCACTACAATAGAATGTTGGTCTAACATTAAACCTTGTAAGCGGCCATATGGACAAATAATTACACAAACTATTTCGCGTAAAAAGGCAAAAACAAAATAGAAAACTGTTGAAAATACTAATAAAGAAATAAGCTTACCTAAGTGAGCTATTGGACCTTCTATGATTAACAATTTCATTTCATCAATACCTATAATGTATGAAAGGAATGTATTGGCTATTAAAAATGACAACAAATAAAACACCACATGCTTAGCTGTTTTCCTTACTATTTTATTAGTTGTCCAGGTTTGTGCAGCTAACTTTTTTTGCTGGTTAAAATCGCCTTCAATTAAATACTCAACCTTACGAAAAAGCATTTCCATAAAAATGGTTTGAGGGCAGGCCCACCCGCACCATACCCTGCCAAACAATACCGTAAATACAATAATAAAAAGAATAAAAGTAAGCATGAGTAAAGCAAACAGGTTTAAATCCTGTGGCCAGAAAGGCATACCGAAAATAATAAACTTGCGCTCTAAAATATTAAATAACAACATGGGGTGTCCATGCATTTTAATAAAAGGGCTTACAAAAAACAGCGCATATAAAAACCATGCAAAAAGCGTTCTGTAGAGGTATAAACCACCTTTAGGCTTTCTTGGAAAGATCCAAAGGCGTTTACCCTCCTTATTTACATTTGACAAGCTATCCCTGTAATGGGCCTCATCTAATGCCGTAGCCGCTTCAACTTCCTGCATGATTTTAAAATTATTGTAACGCGGTTATTAAACTATCCTTTGCAATTACAGCTTGTGTTGAATCAGATTTTGTCGATTCCATTTTAGTACCTTGTGGTGCTAATGCACCCGGAGGGTTTGTACCTTGCAGTGTGGTAATATAACTTGTGAGTTCAGCCATTTGCAATCCATTTAACGACTTTTCCCAAGCTATCATACCCTTACCTGTTACACCATATTTAATGGTTTTAAAAATATTGTTTACTTCGCCTCCGTGTAACCAGTATTCATCGGTTAAGTTAGGCCCTACCTTACCTTCACCGGCAGCACCATGGCAAACAGCACACTTAGCTATAAACATTTCTTTTCCTTCATTAATTTGCTTGCTATCAGCCAATAGTTTAACATTATTCTCATCTATAGTATTGCCCACTTTTTTCAGGTATTCAACCTTGGCTATTTCTGCATCAGCTAACTGTTGCTCATACTCTGCCATTTGCAATTGACCATAACCCAAAAAGTGATACCAAAAGGCATAAATGATAGCAAAAACAATAGTGCTATAAAACATAAAGTTAAACCAGGGTGGTGTAGGATTATCTAACTCAACAATACCATCAAAACTTTCGTCCAGCATTAATTCTTTCTCATGTTTTAATGAGTGCAATGAAAATAATTTTTCAACGGTTGTTCTTTCTTCTAATGCTACCACAACAGGTTTATTAATATTCCTGACTGCTTTTAACATAATGTATGTTAAGCCTAATATAATCAGCACCAAAAGACTAATTAAAATGGCCATCACTTTTAAATACAGCATGTCAAAATCACCAAAGTTAAATGCAGACTCTGATGCCATTACTGAACCTGATAACATAACTATACTCGCGGCTACAAATATTTTTGCTTTCATTTTTCTATTGATTAAATATTAAACTTTATTGAAGTGGTTTATTACGCATTTCTTCTATGTAGCTCTTTTTAGCTTTAAACAACCAAATAGTAACCAATACAAAAAACGAGGTAAACACTAGCAGAGAAAACATTTGATAAATATTAACTCCACTTATTTCATGTAATAAATTGCGAAACATATTTTTAATTATTTAGTGGTTGTATTACTTAATTTAATATCGGTACCTAAGCGTTGTAAATAGGCTATAATAGCAATCAACTCTTTATCACTTTCCAGTTTTATTTTTTCAACAGCTAAGTTTTCACTTATTTGTTTTGCCTGATTTTGTAAATCAGCTACAGCCTGGTTTTCATAACCTTTTTCATAAGGCACGCCTAATGTGCGCATGGCATTAATTTTATCTTTGGTATTTGAAATATCCAACACTTGTTCAGCCAACCAAGGGTATGCTGGCATAATAGAACCGGGCGACATTAAACGAGGGTCAATCATATGATGATAATGCCAACTATTAGGATACTTACCACCTTCGCGTAATAAATCAGGACCGGTACGTTTTGAACCCCATAAAAATGGATGATCATATACATATTCACCAGCTTTTGCATATTCACCATAACGTTCTGTTTCACTTCTAAACGGACGAACCATTTGTGAATGACAACCTACACAACCTTCGCGTATGTACAAATCGCGACCCTGCAACTCAAGCGGAGTATAAGGTTTAACACTGGTTATAGTTGGTATATTTGATTTAATTAAAAAGGTTGGCATCATTTCCACCAGACCACCAATAGCAACCACCACAATAGCCAATACCATAAAAGTAATAGGTTTGCGTTCTAATGCTTTATGCCAATAAGAGGCATGTCCAACCGGTTGATAATTGCTTTCCAAAGCCGGGGCTTCTGCATTTTCATTGGCTACCAGTTTACCTGAAGCCATAGTTTTAACAAGGTTATAAACCATTACTAAGGTTCCTGCTAAATAAAGAGTGCCACCAATAGAACGAAATATATGTAATGATCGAATTTGTTTAGTCGTATCTATAAACTCATATTTTAATTGCCCTGCTTCTGTGAACTCTTTCCACATTAAACCTTGTGTAAATCCGCTCCAATACATAGGCACTGCATAAAATAATATACCTAATGTACCAATCCAAAAATGAAAATTTGCTAATTTACCAGAGTATATTTTGGTATTATATATTCTGGGAATTAACCAATATAAAATACCAAAAGTCATAAATCCATTCCAGCCTAAAGCTCCAACATGTACATGGGCTACTATCCAATCAGTAAAATGTGCAATAGCATTTACGTTTTTAAGCGATAACAGAGGCCCTTCAAACGTAGCCATACCGTATGCTGTAATAGCTACAGCAAAAAACTTTAAAACAGGTTCATCACGAACTTTATCCCAGGCACCTCTTAATGTCAACAATCCATTAATCATACCTCCCCACGAAGGAGCAATAAGCATAATAGAAAAAACAACACCTAATGACTGAGCCCAGTCGGGCAAAGAAGTATAAAGTAAATGATGGGGCCCTGCCCAGATATATAAAAATATTAAACTCCAAAAATGCAGGATAGACAATTTATAAGAGTAAACAGGTCTGTTAACTGCTTTAGGCAAATAATAATACATCAATCCTAAAAATGGAGTGGTTAAGAAAAAAGCCACTGCATTATGTCCGTACCACCACTGTACCAACGCATCTTGCACACCGGCATACCACGAATAGCTTTTAAATAGTGAAATAGGTAATTCAAATGAATTAACAATATGTAATACTGCTACAGTAACAAATGTGGCTATATAAAACCAAATGGCTACGTACATATGGCGCTCCCTGCGTTTAAAAATGGTACCAAACATGTTCCAGCCAAACACAACCCAAATTAAAGTAATAGCAATATCAATAGGCCACTCTAACTCTGCATACTCTTTTGATGTGGTAAGACCTAAAGGTAAAGTAAGTGCAGCAGCCACAATAATGGCCTGCCATCCCCAAAAGTGTATGCGACTTAAAACATCGCTAAACATTCTGGCTTTACATAAACGCTGTAACGAGTAATACACACCCATGAAAATAGCATTACCTACAAAAGCAAAAATGATAGCATTGGTGTGTAATGGTCTGATGCGACCAAATGAGGTATACTGATTGCCAAGATTAGCTGCCGGCTCGTATAGTTGAATAGCAACGAGCAAACCTACAATCATTCCTACAACTCCCCATAACATGGTAGCTATGGCAAAGTTTTTTACGATTCGGTTATCGTATTGAAATTTTTCTATTTGCATAAGGTGAGTATATTATTTACTCAACAAACCTACTATGCCTTTATACTATATAATATGACCAACTACAAACAATAGTGTGACATATTATATTATAAATACTGATGCATGTCATTATTACGAAGCAAAATTATTGAATGTCTTGTTCAGTTTTTGTTCCATCTTCAAAAAGCATGCGAACAGAAGGAGTATAATCATCATCAATCTGACCACTTTTCACCATCCATATAAAAGCTATTAAAAAACCAACAGCTAATACAAAACTACATCCTATTAAAATCAACATTATTTTCATGGCTTCTGGTTGCTTTATTGTTTATTCATTTTCCTTGCTAATATATAAGTAGCACAAGTGGTAAAACCTATTACTGTAAAGGAGCTTATAGGCATTAGTATAGCAGCAATTACAGGAGACAATGTGCCACTTACTGCATACGACAAACCAATAATATTATAGCTTAATGAAAGTATAAAACTTACATAAATAACTTTCATGGTGTTTCTGCAATACGTTAAATAGGAAGGCAAGTATTCAAATTGACTGGCATCCATAATTACATCGCTTGATGGAGAAAAGCTGGAAGTATCCTCACTTAAACTAATACCAACAGCAGCCGCCTTTAAAGCACCCGCATCATTTAATCCGTCACCAACCATCATCACCTTTTTATTATTATCCTGCAAACTATTTACAAATAACAATTTGTCGGATGGGCTTTGTTTAAATAATAATTGAGCCTGATCAGGAAACACCGTTTGCAGGTAAGCTTTCTCACTTTCATTATCGCCAGATAAAACACTTAGTGAAAATATATTGGCAAGCTTATCAATTACGTTTTTTAAACCGGTTCGGTATATATGATTAATTTTAAACCGCCCTTTCAACTCTTCATTTATTTTCACATAAATAAAAGTATTCAATACACTTTCATCTGTTGTGGTAATGTTTAAAAACTTAGCTGAGCCTAATTTAATTTCATTTCCTGCTACATCAGCCTGTATACCTTTTCCTATATACTCATTAAATACATTTAACGACATACTTGTATTAACCTGCAAATACGATACAATACGTTTACTTAAAGGATGTATGGAGTTTTGAGCAACTGCCACTATCAACTCCTTATCCAAATCACTTAACTCACTTCCTTCAAATACTATTTGCGACTCATTGCTTTGTGTAATGGTACCGGTTTTATCAAATACTATGGTATCTATATTGGCAATATGTTCTACCACACCTGCCGATTTCAAATAAAATTTTTGCCTGCCTAAATTACGCATGGCATTACCCAATGCAAAAGGGCTTGATAAAGCCAATGCACATGGGCATGCAATAATGAGTACAGAAGTAAAAGCATGAATTACTTTATGACTATCAAAAACCATCCAAAACAAAGCTGAAGAAACAGCTACTGCTAGTAAAACAACAGTGAAATACTTACTCACCCTGGTTTGAAAAGTTTCTACTTTACTATTAACTGCTTTGGAAAATATATCGTTATTCCATAATTGTGTTAAATAACTTTGTTCCGTTAACTTACATACCTCCAACTCCAAATTACCGCTGGTTTGTTTACCTCCTGCATAAATTATTTCACCCAATTCTTTTTTAACAGGTTCTTTCTCGCCCGAAACAAAGCTAAAATCTATATTAGCCTGTCCTTTTAGTAATATACTATCAGCAGGAATTATCTCATTGTTTCTAATTAATATTCTATCGCCTACTTTCAATTTATTAATGGCAACTGAAGCAGTAGCGCCATTGCTAATTGTCATAACTGATATGGGAAAGTATGATTGGTAATCGCGCTCAAAGGAAAGCGACTCGTATGTTTTTTGTTGAAACCATTTACCTATGAGTAAGAAGAAAACCAAACCGGCTAAAGTATCGCAATAACCTAAGCCTGTATGACTCAATATTTCATAAAAATTGCGTACAAACAAAACCACTAAACCAATGGCCAAGGGTACATCTATGGTAATTAATTTTTTACGTAATCCTTTGTAAGCTGCTATTAAATAATCTTGCCCACTGAAAGCAAAAACCGGTATGGATAATGCCAGGTTAATATAACCAAATGCAGCCGACAAATAGTTCTTAGTGGTCATATCCAGTCCAAAATACTCCGGAAAACTAATGAGCATAATATTACCAAAACAAAAACCAGCCACTCCAATTTGAAACAAAAGTTTTCTATTGGTATGATTGCGTTTCTTGTCCTTCATATCGTGCATACTTAAGGTGGGTTCATAACCTATACTGGCTAATAAAGTAACCAACTCTCGCAATGTTATTTTATGTGGATCGTATACAACGCTGGCTGTTTGTTTTAAAAAATTAACCCTTACAGCCACCACTCCAGCATGTATTTTATATAAATTCTCAAGCAAATAAATACAACTGCTGCAATGAATAGTAGGAATAGTAAATTGGAGTCTAGCTATTTTATCGTCTTTATAGTCAATCAACTTTGACTGTACTTGGTTATCGTCCAAGTAGGCAAATTTATTTTGCTGCAAACTTTTTAAAGACTTACCAGGTGTTGTTTCAATGGTATAATAATCCATTAAATTATTTTCCGACAAAAGCCTGAATACATTTTTACAACCTATACAACAAAAGCTTTTATCAGCGAATGAGATTATCCCGTCCTTACAATCATCGCCACAGTGGCAACAAGTTGTTTTAGCTTTTTCCGATTTTAATTCACCCATGTCAATCTATTATTAAGCCATAAAAACACTATTGCCTTCCTTTAAAAAGTACGATTCCTTGTCTTTCATTAAATCGTAAATAATATCCTCTTTATTATGGCCGGCTACCAGCAAAAAATGATGGTACGTATTTAACAACATCAATAAATCATGTTGAAATGCCTCTAGGTATATACGACTAATAGAAAAATGTAAACAATACGATTTAATATAAGCAATTAAATACCGCTCTTCATCCAAAGCTTGATTAGTGGCTTTAATAATTAAATGTACGGAGGCCTGCTTTATTTGCGCTCCCATTAAATAAACAAATAGTTTAATGGTTTGAAATGAATCTAACGACCCATCAAATAACAAAACAACATGCTCAATTATTAACTCCTTTGAAGGAATCAATAGTATAGGGCATTGGCAAGTGGTAAGCAATTGATAAATGTTATCAGCCCCCTCTTTGCTATCCAAATTTTTTGTTATTATTTCTTTCCCAATAATTAAGGTATCGCTGTATTTTGATTCCACCACAAAAGAGGTTGCCAGTAAATTGGCTTTTTCAAAAAACACATCAATTTTAAGCGACAGTAACTTACATTTTCTAATTACTCGCTCTATTGTTTCTTGGCTATTAAGTGGGTTATTGTGCAATATTTTTGAAATCAATTCATCATATTCATATTGCGATACTTCATTTACACTATTATTAAACAAGTTACCAATATCATGATGACTGATTCCATCAACAAAAACACCCGTTGAAGAGGTAATGGTACCAGCATTAAACATGCTCTTACTTTGCTCTATTAAAGCTTCAGTATTATCATTATCATCTAATAATATCAGTAAATTTTGGGCCATAGCATCTTTGGTAATACAATACACTTTATGTTGTACCAAAGGTATTCTTATGAATACCGCAACCCTATGACTTGACTCAATGTAAAAACTGATGATTAGGGTATTTATAACTGACAAGTGTCAGCAAACCATCATTTAACAATAAGCTATAAACAGAAAGAGTGACAAGGAAACTATTGCGCAGGTTCTTCTGCGGCAGTTCCTTTATCGGTGCGTTTAGTGCCTAAATACATTTGGTATTGGTGAAACTTACACTCCAACGGACCATTGTAAACCAGTAAGCGTTGCGATGTTTTTAAACGGATACTTTTCATGGCTTCCTGGTTTGATGAAAGTACCCATGCCTGCCAACCGTTAAAATCTTTCTTAAATTTATCGCCAATCATTTTATAAAACTCACCTGCTTCTTCCAATGAAAGTCTTTCCCCGTAAGGTGGGTTAATAACCAAAGTACCTTTATCAGCAGGCACTTTTGCATATTCAAAAGGCACTTTATCCAATCTTATTACATCACTTAAACCTGCGTTTTTTATATTTTCTCTGGCTATTTCAAGTGTGGTGCCTGATATATCCGAACCATAAATTTTCAGGTTCCTATCATGTACTATATTCGCTTTGGCTTCTTGTTTTATGCTTTGCCATAGCTGATGGTCGTAATCTAACCACGATTGAAAACCAAAACGTTTACGTAAATAATTAGCCGGAATATTTTTAGCTAACATAGCTGCTTCAATCACTATAGTTCCACTACCACACATGCCATCCATAAAAGGCTCTTTTAAATCCCAACCGCTCATTTTTACAATAGCTGCTGCGGTTACTTCATTTAAAGGCGCTCTGTTGGTTTCTTCCCTATACCCTCTTTTATGTAATGAATCGTTACTCGCATCTAATGAAAGGGTGACATCATCTTTAAAAATATGTATGTTTAAACGTAAATCCGGATTAATAATATCTACATCAGGTCTTCTGTTAAATTTTTCTCTGAACTGATCTACAATAGCATCCTTTGTTTTTAAGGCAATGTACTGCGAGTGGTTAAAAAAGTCGGAGCGTAAAAGCCCGTCAATAGCTAAAGAGCCATCAACATTCATAAATGTGGACCAATCAATTTTACCAACCGCATCGTATAGCTGTTTATCATTACGGGCTTTAAACTGGTAAAAAGGAACCAATATTTTTAAAGCTAAACGGGCATATAAATTTGCTTTGTACAATAAGGCCTTATCGCCTTCAAAGCTTACCGCTCTTTTTAAACGTTGTGTATTTTGTGCGCCTAATTGTTGTAGTTCTTTTTCTAAAAGAGGCTCTAAACCCTGTTGGGTTTTGGCAATCATTTTAAATTGCCCTTCTGTAATATTTTTCAAAACTTATTTGTATTTGCTTTACACATTGGTCATTACCAAATTAACAACCATGCATTTATGAGGGCGCAATATAACTATTTAAACAGGAAGCCCTATTCAATTATTTTTTGCATTAGTAAAACCCATCAGAAAATAGGTGGCGTGAGTACTTTCATTACCGGTAACAAAAGCCATCAAATACAGTACTATTTTAATTGCCGTGCTCGGCTAACCACTTTATGCAAATGCATGTAACAAAAAGCAGGAAAGACAAAACAAGCATTCTAGGGTTAGTGTAACTGGGTCTATATTTTTTAGCTTCCATCTGTCTATGATTTTATGGTTAACTCAAAAATAAGTTTTCGGTGCTTATATTTTCAGCAAATTGAAAAAACAGGAAAAAAGTGGGGTTTTTACTACTAATTTCCTTTAACTACATCTTAATAACTAGAGGGCTGACTACGAAAAAAGAGCATACTTATTACAAATGTACTCTGCTGACAAATAGTGATTCTCGGCCATCAGTCAATTATTAATATTTGATGCCATTGTTTACAAATATTGCCAAAGTTAATACCTGCATTTGCAGGACTTGTGCTTGGTAAAGCAATATATTTAATGCCACTTTTTTTATCAAAATACTTATTGAAAAGTGCCTGAGATTTTGCTCCATTAAAACCGATAACTTTTAAATGCTGGTGGCCATCTATAAAGCTATCCAAATCATTTGGTTCTTCGTCTTTAATTGCACTATCAAGACTACCTTTTCTATTTGCTTTATGGGCTACATCCCAAACACCAATTTTATTTTTTAGTAGCAGTTCTTTTTTATCAGCATAAGTAAGAGGCAAATCGTTGTTGGTAATTGTCGAAATAATTTTCCAAAATCGGTTTCTTGGGTGTCCATAATACTCATTAAGTTCAATTGATTTGTCGCCAGGTATTGACCCTAAAATCAAAAAGGTAGTATCAGCGTTAGCAATTGGACCGAACGACATTTTAGTATGTACCTCATCAGCTTTTGATACTTGTTTTACCCCCTTCGATTTTTCTGTTGGCATTGATTTTACTTTAGTTAAGGGTTGCCCAATTAAAGAAACTGCTGAACCATTACAACTGAAAATATTTGTATAATTTCTTGTCCTGCCATGAATTTGAAATGCTTGAATTGGAGAGCCGTCCTTTTTTTGATACCATCCATTTTTATTCAACTCATCAGCAATTTGAAGAGTCGTCATTGAATGTTTCGTTTGCTGTAAAAGTTTTTCTATTGCCTCGTGAAGCGTCATTTGTTTTTTATTATGCGTAGTATGTTTAGTTAAGCTTTTCAAGTTCTTGTTTCAGTTCCGCTAATGTCGTTTCCTTAAAAGCTAAATTTTCTAAGGGTTTGTCTGCAATAGTCAGTTTTTGAAATGCCGTCTGAAATTTTCCATCTGCGTTTTTAATAGCTACAATTGTAACTTGTCTGCCAACTGGAACTTTTGAAAAAACATGCTTGCCGTCAACCAGTTTTGCCATTAGTACACCGTCAATGTCAGTAAACACCATTTTTATTTTAGTGTCGGTGACTGTCGGTGATTGCACAATATAATCAATCAACTTTTCTGAGTCTAAAAAACGGTCACAATTTATCCAGCCTAATTTCGCTACGCTAAAAATATAATATTCAAGTTCTGCGTTGTCAATATTTTTAATTGGTTTCTTTTCAAAACATGAATATTTGTTGTCAAATGACCTCAAATATTCTTCTCTCGATTTGTATAGAGGAACAATATTTCCACCTTGGATGAAAAGCAGCCCACTTCTTTCAACGATTTCACCTTTTTTGTTCTTTCCTGGTTCCAATTGAGGAAGATTTTTTAAAAATTGAATGATTTCTTTTCTAGTCGACTGGGTAACCTTTGAATTTACACGTGGATTTTTTATAAATCCTTCTTTCGTAATAGACATTTCACATTCAATGCCGTAGTCATTCCATGAATTCAGGGTAGGGTATACCGTTTTATTCAGGTTTGATTCAATTTCTTTTTTTGTCTCATTGGAAAAATTATAGGCATTTAAATATAAATCTAATGGATTCCAGTAATAACCAGTATCAATCTGCTTTTTAGGGATAAAGTCATATGAAGTAGAGTCGTCCCACGGGTGGTGCCAAGCATACGAACCAATCTCAAGCGTTCTTTTTACAAGGTTGACCGTATCAATATCCCAATTAGTTACCGAAGAATCAGTTGCACTTTTATCTGCGAAAAATAGATTCATTTGCTTATAACTGTCTTGGGGCTTCGGAAAATGCACCACAATTCTTTTGTCTCCCTTTATTTCAATTTCTTGTCCTTTTGATGTAGCGGTAATCTTCAACATTCCTCCAGTCTCAAGAAGTTTCCCATCTGATTCAGTCGAAAGATCAGCAAGTATTATATCAGATTTTTGATAAAATTCTTTAATCTTTATTTTTATTGAATCCGTCACAGGAGTTCCGTCTGCAAATTGAAATGTGCCTTTTTCTATAAATACGCGAGTTCCTTGCTCTCCGAAGATTGTAGTATCTAATGACGCAGATATTGTAAATTCAACAGTCGGAAAATTAATTTTGCCAGAAGTTGCTTTGTCAGAACTGCAACTCGCAATAAGAGTTGCCAAAAGTCCGATGATTGTTATTCTAAAAAGTTGTAGTCTCATTTTTTTATATTACCCATAACGGTTTTTCAGATTTGCGATGGATGGAATTTTTACCACAAATATTTATGCGGAGCACTGAACCGCCACTTTTGCCAAACCCGTGTTGGCGGTAGTATTTATTTCCATTCACTGTTGTTTTTGTCATACTTTCTTCGCTTTCCGAAAAGCATATTCGCTTCTAATTCATAGTCATTGTCACGTGTCTTATAGTTAATTTGGTTAGCAAAATAGCGTTCTATGAAATTAAGCTCTAATTTTTCATTGATTGATTTAATGTCAGTCGGGAAAGTTGTATTTAGCTTTTGGAACTCTTCAATTTTAATTGTCACTTGTTCAGCCACGTCTTCTGTTATGCTGTCGTATATCTTGATTGTTCCTAAACACAAAACCATATTAATAAATCCAAGCCAAGTTGCAATGCCTGCATACTTTCTAAGAGTTGAATTGTCGGGTCTCCAACGTGCAGTTAGAGCCGAAACTCCCATTACTATCATAATTGTCATAAATGCTGCAAAACTTGATAGTGTTAAAAGTATAAGCAATACTGATATAAAAACGTAGATAATAACTTTCTGTAAATCTGTTGCAGAGAAATTGGTTTTATTGATTTTAAATGTCTTAATAAGTTTTCTTCGTTCTTCTAAACTTGCTTTGCTTACTTTATTTATAAAATTGGTCAGTTCAATTTCGTCAATATTTATTTGTCCTAAATGTAAATTGAGATTTTGTGCTCCTACAAAATCATTGATTTTTGTAGCCCATTTATATGGTTTTTTCTTGAAAACAAAAGTGTCGTCTGTTACTACTGAAATAAATTTTTGACCGTGAATGTCTATCGGATAGGCTTCAACAATTTGTTCCCATCTTACTTCGTCTTGATTTGTTGTCCTGTCCCAAATGCCGTTTTCTGTGATTACAATCTGTGGTCTTTTGTCGAACGTCTGGAAAAGTCCAACTGGAATTCCAAGCCCAAAAAAACAAGTGCCAACCCATCCCATAATATATTCAGTGGTTCCATAAGGATTGTCAGTTATCATCCATAGTCCAATTGCAACAAACGGTAAACACATACCGATAATTTTCAGTCCTTTTGTTGTAGTCTTGTATAGTTTAAATTCTGTCATTAACTATTTCTATGTCTTTACGGTCGGGTCTGTTAATATTACCGCCAACGTTTTGCAACTACAAGAAGTTGGCGATTTCGGAGACGAAAACTGTCTGCCAGCATTGCACTTGATACGAAGCACAAAGCTTCATGTAACCACAGAACCGCCAATTTCTTGTAGGTGCTGTTATGCGTTCGTCTTTATTCTGGAAGTCTAATAAAACTCGTATTTAAATAAATATTGACTCCCTTCACTCTTTTTGATTTTCCATATTAGTCCGTTTTCATAATGTGTGTAATAATTTTCAAATTTGCTCGCATTTAAATGTTCATAACCCAACCCCAAATTGTCGCTTTTGCCATAGAAGCTAAATGAATATGTGCTTAACCCAATTTCGTTAACTTTCCGAAACTTCTGGTAAAATAGCGTTCCCTCTGGGTCAATTTGACCTATTCCACAATACTCTCGATAGTCCGTTTGTTCCCCAAATTCATTGTATTCATAATAATATAATGTATCTGATATAACAACATTTTCGCTTGCTGAATTACTTCCTTTGATACAACTTAAATTACCTATTTCATCTCTGTCAATTGAAGAATTACATTGGCACTCTGAGGGATAAACTTTGAATATTTGTTTCCTCTTAAGAATACCCTTGGTATCGTATTCATAGGTTGTCCGCAAATAACAAGTCCTAAGATTATTAAAAAAAGTCTTTACTTCAATTAAACGATTATTCTTATCATAAATATTCTCATATCGGGTTTCCCTGTTTTCACCTATGACTTTATTGCGGCTGTTATTTTTGCTAATATCTCCGCTATTAAATGTAATCCTATAGGTTATTTGGTTCCGTTTGTCATATGCAAATGAATCGTCAATGAAAATTACTGAAGTAGGGTCGGTTTTCTGTCGGATAATATTTCCTGATTTGTCAAGAGTATTGTAAACTATCCATGAACAAGATGGCGATTTATTAATAATATTTTTCTTTGGAATCAATTCAACATAAACACTCCCGTCAGACCGCTTATCATTTTCTATAATTGAATCTATTTTAGGAGGAAAAACAGAACAATAGGAATTAGATGTTAACTGTCCTTTTGAATTATATGTCATAGTTTCAACCTGATATTGGTGATTTCTTATTTTGTCGAAATCTTTTAAGTGAATTTCATGATACTGCAATCCATAATTGCGGGTCTCGGTCAGCAAGTCTTGCCTAAAGATATATTCCTTAATTTCTGTTATATATCCTTCTTCGTCTATCTTATATTCAAATTTCAAATGCCCGGATGAATCGAAGATATATTGTGTCCAGGTATGATATTCATCCGACAAACTACCTAATCGGTGCAGCACTAAATGTCCGAACTTATCAAATTTATCAACTTTAAATAGTGTAGTATCGGGTTTAGGAGATTCGACTTTTTCAATTTTCCATATGGATAATTCTTTTATTGCATATTTTGAGATAATTCGCTGCGGAATTTCAAAATCATTTTCACTTTGTGCAAATGAAGTCAAAGTAAAACTTAGTGCAAACAGAAAGGATACAATATTTTTCATTAGGTCTTTTATTACAAAATCTTGTTTAAGCTGACGCATAACGTTTCGCGGCCTTGCGCTGTTGCCCACTGCGTAACGATTAATTGTCACGCTAAGATAAAAATAAAAGCGAAACGCAATGCTCAAATTTAGCGAGTTAACAGCAATAGCGCTAGACCGTTGTAAGCAGTAGCCATTATTTTTTCCATTCCACAATTTCATAACTTTTAACTACGCTATCTATCGCTAGTTCTATTTTTAAATGTTTTGAGTAAGTTGGATCAATGTCAAATCCATAATCTATTTCAATGTTATATGTCATTGTGTTATACTCTTCATCAGAATAATTTTCTGGCAAACCCAATAGTTCTATTAATTCTTTATATTTAATTCCTTTTAACTTATGATTTTCGATTAAATCATTGAGCATACTTTTTCTCTTTGGATAACTTCCTAAATCACCTTTTTCATTCCAACCAATTTTGTCAAACTTAGATTTTTCACACGATACTAATAAAATGCAAGTTGATAAAAAGATAAGTTTCAATTTCATTGTTTCTATTTTTATGCGAAGTTGAGGAATGTTTACTACTAACGGTTTGCGGCTTGGCGTAGTGGGGGCTTTTCAGCACTATACTTGATACGAAGCACACAGTTCAAATTTAGCAAAAATGTTCATACGAAGAATGTCCGCCCCCCATTACGCCAAACCGCTGTTAGGTGCAGTTTTTTTTCGGGTTCATCAATTTTCTGTCGAGTTCTTTTTGCATTTTATTAAGTGGAAAGGATAATTCTCTGTTACTTCTGTAATTTCAAAAAGTCCAAACTGTCCAAATTCTTTTTCTATGGTTTCTCTGTCGTAAAAGAATATTTTAACGCCACCAAACATTTCAAATCTGTCTTTGTCTATGGTTGTTCCTTGTCCATAGGTTACGGCTTGCTTTGTTATTGCCGTAAAAACCATAAATCCATTTTCTGTGAGTTGATTATAACAGTCTTGAATTAGTTTTGTTCTTTCGCTTTTGTCTAACAAGTAAATTAATCCGTAACAGAATATTCCGTCATACAAATTGTTGTCAAAAGGCATTTCTGTTACAGAGCCGTGATAAATTTTCATTTCGTTTCCAAAATGTTTTTTACCTAATTCAATGGCAGTTTCTGAAATTTCAATTCCTGTTACGGTCATTCCGTTGTCTCTGAAAATTTGTGCATTTCGTCCGTAACCAATGCCTGGAATTAAAACACTTTTTGCTTTTTGCTCAACAAAAAAGTCCTTTGTAATTACAGTTGATTTTGCAGGGTTTAAACCCCACATTTCTTGTTTGTCCTTAAATGCTTCTTCCCAAAATTCTGTCATAAATGCCCTGATTGTGTGCAAATTTTATCTTCTAAAATTTCACAATTAAATCCTTGATTTCTTACAGTTTCCATAATTTTATCTGAATTGATTTTATTGCCTTCAATTCTTAAAATAGTGTGTCCGCAAGGAAAAGGAAATTCAGTTTCGTTAAGGTCATAGTTAATTTTCAATTCAAGATTTTCGGTTTGAATTGTGTTTAAAATTCTTTCTGCTTGTATTGCGTACTGAATGTCTGTAATAAAAACTTCTACCATAAAATTAAAATTGTTCTTGTACTAATTCGCCATTCGCTACTGCTCCTGCTATATTTCCACTTGAAACAGCATTAGCAACAGAACGCATCATATTGGAATTGTCGCCACAAACATAAATATCTGGTACAGTTGTCTTTTGAAAAGCTACAATTTTTACATAGCCTTGTTCAGTAAGTTCGCAACCAAGTGAAACTGGAATATCAGAGTGTTGTGTAAATGGAATTGCACCATAGGCAACGTCAAAAGGGATTTTATTTCCGTCTTTAAAAATCAGATTTTTTAGTTGCCCGTTTTTGTGTTCAATTTCTGAAATTTTGGTTTCAATAATTTTTATATTGTGGTTGTTAAGTTTCTCTAATTGTTCTGAACTAAAGTCTGCTTTTCCATTGGTCAAAATCGTAACCTTGTCGCTTAGGTTATTTACCATTGATGCAAGGTGAAACGCTTTTTGTCCGTTTGCTATAATTCCTGTATTTCGGTAACGATGTTCATAACCGTGACAGTAGGGACAATGAATAATCGAAATTCCCCAACATTCCGAAAAACCTTTTATGTCTGGCATTGTGTCTTTTATGCCTGTTGCAAAAATCAATTTCTTTGCTGTGAATTTGTCGTTTGTGTCTGTTGTTATTTCAAAACCATTTTCTGTTTTTACACCACTTGTGGCAAGTCCTTTGTAAAATTTTACGGTTTCGTATCTTTCAACTTCTTGTTTGGCAAGTTCAGAAATTTCTTTTGGTGTTTTGCCGTCTTGCGTTAAAAAGTTGTGTGAATGTGGTGTTTGGATATTACAAGGTTGTCCGTTGTCAATGATTAAAACATTTCGCAAAGAACGTCCTAATGCCATTGCAGAAGAAAGCCCTGCATAACTGCCACCAATTATGATTACGTCAAAATTTTTGTTATCTGTCATTTTGTTATATTTTGTAAATGCTGTCAATGGAAAAGGCAAAGCCAAGGCAGTTAATGCCAAACTACTTTGTTGTATAAATTTTCTTCTTGAAGTCATTTTTTTGCTATTCCGTTCGGCAAAGATAGGATATTTTTTCGTTAATGCGATAAAGTCGCATTAAATTATTGCAAGTTTGTCGCATTAGTATTTTTTGACTAATTTTGTACTATGATGAAACGTAGAAATACCGAAACACAAGAGGCTGTTTTGTCTGTTTTGACAAGCAAAAGAAGGGCAATGAGCCAAGATGCTATTGTAAAGCAAATGGATGTTAATGCTGACAGGGCTACTATTTACAGAATTTTAAACCGTTTTTGTGAAGATGAGATTGTCCATAAAATTGTTGCCGATGATGGCAAACAGTATTTTGCTGTCTGTGTGAAATGTGATGAGATACCTGTTTCAGGAAATCATTTTCATTTTCGTTGCACAAAATGTGAGACTATTGAATGTCTGCCAACACTTGTAGAATTTTCTGTTCCCGAAAAATATATTGTCCAACAAATGAACTGTGTCCTTGTTGGTGTTTGTAAAGATTGTTCGTAGTAGGGTGTCGCTCTAAAATTGCACCTAACTTGCTTATATGTGTAATAAAATTACATAAAGCCTACCCATTTGTGTTGGCTTTTTATAACTGTTGTCACACGAATATAATTTTTTACACTAAAATCATCAAATGGGCTTTTATCAGTTAGCCTATGCTGGCAGGTAGCAGTTGCTTGGTTAAAGAGATAGGGGGACAAGCGTTTATGTGTATGAAGATTGTTTTTATGACAACACAATATGCATAAAACAAAAAAGGCTTCAATAAAATTATTGAAGCCTTTGAGTGTGGAGGACACGGGACAAAAGTCGAACCTTGAAACCTTGTTAAGAGACTTAAACATTATAAATGATTCCATGCACAAAGTAACTAATGTAATTTAGGTATAACGGTTTGCGGCTTGGCGAAGGTGGCGATTTTACCACTGAACTTTCATACGAAGCACACACTTCAAATTTACGATAAACTGTCATACGAAGCACTGAACCGCCACTTTTGCCAAACCGCTGTTATCAGCTGCCCTTCTGTCCGTCCGAAGTGTTGTCGGTCGTGTTTGCATGGTCTGTCTGCGGTGAACTGGTGCGGTTGCTTGCACTCTCTTTTGCTTTTGCTGCGTCTGCCCGTGCGTTGAGGCAAAAGCAAATGTGAGTGCAAATGCGTTGGCTTTAGATGCAGTCGGTTTTGAGTTTGCAGGTCTCTCCATTTTATCCTTTGTAATTCATCAGTCGTAAACTTGTCAAAATTACAATTAGTGTTACTCCTACGTCTGCTGCTATGGCGAAAACCAAATTGCTGTAACCAATAAATGCAAGTGTTATGAATATCAATTTTACCGCTATTGCTCCGATGGTGTTGAATTTTATTCTTCTCAATGTTTTTTTACTTAACTGAATGAGAAACGGAATGAGTGAAAGTTTGTCGTTCATCAATGCAATATTTGCGGTTTCTATTGCTGTGTCGCTACCTGCTGCTCCCATTGCTATTCCTACAGTGGATTGTGCTAAAGCTGGTGCATCGTTTATTCCATCGCCTACCATTGCTACGAATTTATACTCCTGTAAAAGTTCTTTGATTTTGTCGGCTTTGTTTTCGGGTAACATATTGCCGAATATTTTTTTGATGCCTACTTGCTCGGCTACATAGTTTGCTGCTTTTTCGCTGTCGCCTGTTAGCATTATGGGTTCAATATTCATTGCTTCTATTTCTTTTAATGCTGCTGCACTGTCGGGTTTTATTTCGTCCATTAAACCTATAATACCTGCCACACCATCACCAAAACTCACTACTACACTTGTTTTGCCTTGTGCTGAAAGTTCTGCTACAATTTTCTCGGCTTCTTTGTCAACGGGTTGATGTTCTTTTATGAAATCTAACTTGCCTACATAAATTGTTTCGTCTTCACACACCAAACATTTTGCAGTCGCACCTTTGCCCATAATGCTTTTGAAACCTTCGGTTTTGTGCGGTTCAAATCCTTCTTTTTTACTTGCATCAACAATGGCTTGTGCTAATGGGTGTTCTGAAAATATTTCTGCTCCTGCGGTGCAAGCCAAAAGTTCTTCACGGCTTGTTCCGTTTAAAGGAAACACATCTGATACGATTGGATTTCCGAAAGTGATGGTTCGTGTTTTATCTAATGCAATTGCTTTTATTGATGCCAATGCTTCGATGTATTTTCCGCCTTTTACTAATGCTCCTTTTGCTGATGCGTTGCCTATGGCTGCATAGATGGCAACTGGTGTAGATATAACCAATGCACAAGGACAAGCGATAACCAAAAGTGTAATTGCCTGTTGTAACCAATGATTAAAATCTAATTGCATTACAAATACTGGAATAACAAAAACTAAAATTGAGAGCAAAAGCATTACTGGTGTATAATATTTTGCAAATTGCTGAATGAATTTTTGTGTTTCGCTTTTGTTTGCCGATGCTTCAAAGGTGAGGCGAATGATTTTTGAGAAGGTGGTATCAACAGAAAGTTTGGTGGTTTCCATTTCTATGAAGCCATTCATATTAAGAGTTCCTGCAAAAAGATTGTCTCCTTTTCGTTTGTCTTTTGCAATGGGTTCGCCTGTGATGGCGGCTTCATCAACCATTGTTTCGCCTGAAATAATTTTGCCGTCAAGCGGTATCATTTCACCTGCTTTCACCTGAATGATTGTTCCGACTGCAATTTTATCAATGGTAACATTTTCATTTTGTGATTTGACAAATGCGGTCTTTGGTGCTTTGCTTACTAATTCATCTAATGCAGATTTTGAATTTTCTATTCCAATATCTTCTAAGCGTTCACCCAACACATACAACACAACCAAAACTGCTGCTTCGGGAAATTCTTTAAGATAGAATGCCCCGATTACTGCAATTAGCATGAGTAAATTGATGTTGCTGAATTGGAGTTTGAAGATTGCTTTTACTCCGTTCCATAAAACATTATAACCAATTCCTAAAATGAATATGGCGAAAACGAAAGGTGCATACGGCATTGGTATGTGTATGCCGATGATTGATAAAACTTCTAATGCAACTACTATTGTGATTGCTGAAAGAAGAAAAATAAATTTTTTGTCGTTGATGGGTAATTTCATTGTTTTGATTATTTAATTGTTTGATAAATTTGAAAGTATACTTATTGAAAGTGCCACAATAATGGTGTTAAAAAAAAATGAAATTAAACTATGCACCAATACAAATCTTCTTATTGTCTGAGAAGAAATAGTAATATCGGAAACTTGAAAAGTCATGCCGATAACAAATGAAAAATAGGCAAAGTCTAAATAATCTGGTTTTGTTTTAGTAGGAAATTCAATTCCGCCAACATTACTTCCTGTATTTAATGTATTATGGTCGTGATATAGGTGTGCATAACGAATCGTAAACATAGTATGCAATAAAAACCACGATAAAAAAACAGGAGATAGCAAAATAATAAATTGTATTATTTTGTTGGAGGAATATTCATTTTTATGAGTTACAAAAATTAGAGTGCCTAATATAGACAAGCACACTGCGATTATTACAATAAAAAATATTGTTTTAAGTCCGTCATCTTGTTTTTCTACCACCGTGCATAAATCCTCGGAAGTTGTAGAAAAAAATAATAACCACCCTAAAATAATCATTGAAAAACTAAAAGTATTCCAGCTTAGTATTATCCTAAATGGAATTTCAGTTTTAAAAAATGATAAAATTGCAAAAACAATAATTGAAGAAAGAAGACAAATGAGTAATTTTTTTAGCCCACTTAATTTTGCAATTGAAGATAACTTTTTGGGTTTATTTCTCATGAGATTAATATAAAAGTAGAAAGAGAAATTTTTTGTCGTTAATTGGTAATTTCATTGCTTGTATGTGTTTGAATAATGATTAATAAATCTTCGGGTATTTCCATTGGATGCAAAGGTGGAACATTTGCACCACCTGTATTGCCAACAGGTATTTTACCAACGAACGATTTTACTCCACCAAAAATAAGCCTTGGAATTTGCCCAATTATTTCTTTACTGTTTTTTGTTTTTATTCCAAAAAGTAACATTTTCCAGTGGATAAATGAATGTGCAAATGGGTACGGTTGACCAAGTATATGTGCTCTTTCCAAATGTTGCCAACTTTGCTGAAAATGATTTTGTTCAAAATCATTTTCAGCATCTGTTAGTTCTTTTTGGTAAAACGGTTTTAGTGCTAATGGCATTTTTGTGTAGAGTTTCATATCTTTATTATTTTAAGTGGTTTTTTTGATTGAGTACCACTAATTAAAGTTAAAAAATAGGTACCTTGATTTAGACCTGATAAATTAAGAAAAGATAGATTAGAAATATCAGTAAAATTTAAAACTTTTTTACCTGTTACATCTGTTATTATCGCAGAATTGTATTTTATTTTTGATGTACTCAAGTTAAAAAAAAGTATATCTTCAACAGGATTTGGGTAAATAAATAATGGGTCTTCATATTCGATTTCTTTAGCACTTAATATGCCATTTGAATCTAAAGCTATATCCATAAGAGTAGCTATTGATAGTTGTACCATTTTGGAGTAATAAGGTATATTGAATTTACTCAATGAGTCATTTATTTTATGCCAGTTAGGGTTAAAATCATCATTATATTCTTCATTGATTCCAATTGCTGTTAAATTTAAATCCCAAAATGATTTGTGGTCGGTTGCAGGGTCTCCTGGGTTCACAATTTTATACTGCAACCCAATATTGTATAATTTTAATACATTCATGACCCTTTCAGATAGTAGATTTGAGTTTGAAATATTACGAGTATGTATTTCAATTAAGCTATCATTGTTTCCGTCCCAAGCAATCATGTCTAAATTTATATATCCCACAAAATCTCTTACATCATCAGGTGGCCCAAATGCTCTACTCCCAAGTAAACCCTGTTCTTCTTCGTCCCAAAGTGCAAATTTAATTGTGTAAGGAAATTCAAATTGTGAAATAACTCTAGCAGCTTCTAATACTCCTGATGTTCCACTTGCATTATCATCAGCACCTGGATAATGAAATGCTGGATTTCCTGAGCCAACTGCGTCATAATGTCCACCTAAAAGTATATATTTGTTAGATTTGTAACCTTTTTTAGCAGCTAATAAATTTTTGCCAGTTATGCTAAATTGCTGTGAATCTATGTTTAAATTCCAACTTTTAAATAATTGTTTAGCATATTGAAAGGCCAGTTCGTTACCTGAGGTTCCAGATAATCTTGATTTAATTGTGTCCTTTTCGTTTATTCCTTTCATTCCAGTCAAAACTTTGGTGTAATTCACTAAAGAGTCTGAATTAAATAAATTTAAAGCCTCTTGGATTTTTGAAATTTGGCTAAAGGAGTTAACCGAGAATATGAAATTACAAATAGTTATAGCAAAAATTTGTTTAAGTTTACTTGTGGTCATGTGCTCCTCCTTTATTATTAATTCCTAATAAAACAATTGGATCATGGTGTATGTAAATGCCGATGATGGTTAAAACTTCTAAAGCTACTTTTGTTGTGATTGCGGAAAGAAGAAAAATAAATTTTTTGTCTTTGATTGGTAGTTTCATTGTTTGTAATTTTTTGTTTAACTTATAAATAATTTTAACAGCAATCTTTTCCTGTTTGAATAGAAGGACATTTTACTGTGCCATAACTGCAATAAACACAACAGTCGCCTTGTTTCGGTTTTAAAATCTTTTTACAGTTTTCACATTCATAAAAAAACTGGCAGGCATCTGTTGGCATCATTTCTTTTTTCTTGTGTCCGCAGTTTGGGCAAGTAATTTCACTTTCAAGTTCCACTGTCTTACCATCAATAACCTTGCAAGTGTCGCAAGAGCCGTGAAGTTTGTTACGTTTGTAATTCCAAAGTGTGGCGACAAACAAGCCGAACATTCCTGCATACAAAAAGTAAGTCCAGTGGTCGGAGTTGTTGAAATGATAGCCATAGAAAACTAAAAGTCCGCTTGGAATTGCAACAAACAACGGATAAGTGCAACGATGTTTGCGATACGAAAAGTAAAGCCCTGCCACGGAAACTAAAACCATTGCCTGAAAAATCCACATTGTCCATCCTCCAAAAAGTTCGGCACTTCCAAAACCTAATGCTGATGCGACAAACGCAAATAATGGAAAACAGCAAGGAGAAAGTAATGCAGTAAGAAACAGCCCTGCTGTTCCGAATTTGTCTATGTTGTTAGTAAGTTTCATTTTCGTAAATTTTAATGTGCGTGTGCTTCGCCTTTGTTATTCATTTTAGCCAAAATGAAAAATGCTCCATTTACAACTACCTTGCTGTTGGCAGGAATTTCTTTGAGCAAAGTAATTTCACTGTAACCTACATCGGTTGTGCCTTTGCGAACTGGAATTTTTTCAAAAGTTGTTCCTTCTTCTTTGTGTTTAGGTTCTTCTTTTTCACTATGCTGATGTCCGCTTTCATCGTGTTTGTGTTCGGCTGTTTCAGCTTCGCTGTGGTGTTCTTCTTCGCTATGAGCATCGGTAACAATAAAAATATAGTCCTGCCCTTCGTGGTTTACAATGGCGTTGGTAGGCACGGCATCAACGGTGGCATTTTCTAAACTTACCAATGCTGTTATGCTCATTCCGTCAATCAATCCTTGTTTGTTGCCTTTTACCATTGCGTGAACAGCAACAGCTTTGGTGTTTTGCTCAAAGGTGTTACTAATGGCGTAAACATCTGCATCATATTCTTTGCCAGGATTATTGGTAAGGGTAAAATGTATTGTTTGCCCAACTTTTAGTTTTTGCAAATCTTTTTCATACACATACAAATCCAAATGCAGTTGGCTGTTGTCCACTATTTCGGCAATGGGGTTGTTTGCATCTACATAGCTGCCGATGTTTACCATTACATTGCTTATTGTGCCGTTTATGGGGCTTGAAATATTTACAACTGATTGGATATTTTCGCTTGTGAGTGAAGCGGTTTTGATACCAATAAGTTCTAACTGCTTTTGCAAACTCGCTTTTCGGGCTTTCAAAGTTTTCAGTTCTGCATCGGCTGACTGCAAATTTTTCAATGCTCCTGCATTGCCTTGTTGCAATTCTTTTTGTCGGGCAAATTCCAATTGTGCCAACTCTGTTTTTGAAGAAACACTTAAAAATTCCTCTTGCATTGTGATAAAAGAATTGTTTGAAATGGTGGCAATGGTTTGTCCTTTGCTCACCGAATTACCTGTTTGAATCAAAATAGATTTTATTACACCGCCCAATGATGCTGTGGCGTTTGCCATGTTTTGATTTGGCACTTTTAATAATCCATTAGCTTTTAACGAAGCGGTTAATTGTTTTTTCTCGATGCTGCCCAACTCTATTTTTATAGATTTCATTTGCTCGGCTGTAAGCATTGCCGTGTTGGTGTTTTCGTGTTCATCGTGATGCTCTGTTTCTTCTTCCTTCGTTTCGGTTTTATTGCTAGTGCAGGATGCAAATACTATGGATATTGCAATGGCTGCTATGAAGATTAATTTTTTCATTTTTCTAAAATTTATTTGTTGATTAAGAAATTGATGTTGATGATTGATTGATTGATTTGATTGATGGATTGCAGATAACTTAACTGCACATCGGTAGCTGTTTGTAATGCTTGTAAATACTCAATGTAACCAATGTCGCCACTTTTAAAGCCAACCTTTGCTGTGCTGATAATTATTTCGGCATTGGGCAAAGCAGTTGATTTGTAATAGTTGTATTGCGACAAATTCTGGTTGTATTGCTGAAAGGCATTTTGCAACTGGTTTTGTAAAATCAGTTTTCCGTTGTCTGCTTCTTTCTGTAAAGCTTGTTGTTTATAATTAAGCGATTTTATTTTAGAAGCAGTATTGAAAAAAGTAAGTGGAACACTTACCCCTACATTAAAACCTTGAAAGCGTTTGCTACCGTCAAAATTTACATCTGCTCCATTGATGTTTTGCACTCCGATTAACGACTGGTTGAAATAACCCACATTAAAATCGGGCAATGTAGAAGCCGTTTCTAACTTTTTGTTTTGTTCTGCAATTACTGATTGCTGATACAATACTTTAAGCGATGGATTATTTGCAATTAGGGTTGTGTCAAACGAACTGCTTAAAACAAGCGGTTGCCAATTTTCATTTACGGTTATTGTAAAATCTTCGCTTGTATTCATTAGTGTTTTAAGGGAATTGTAAGCCGTTGCAAAATCTGTTTCGTTTTGTTTGAGCAACTGTGAAAGTTGTCCCCGCTTGGTTTCGGCTGTGGTTTTCTCCAACAAATTTGTTTCACCTGTTTTGTATCGCAATGCTGCTGCACTCACAAAATCATTATACAAACTGTCTAAAGATTGCAGTTGCTTTTTAGTTGTTTGAAAATACTGCAACTGATAAAACCAATATTGAACCTGTGCTTTTATTTCGTTGGCTGTGGCTTGCTGTTGCAATTGGCTACCTTGCAACTCTGCTTTATACAAACTTGATTTTGCGGAATAGTAAGTAGGGAATGGAATACTTTGCGAAACCTGAAAAGCCTTGTCCTGATTAATGCTGTTGTATTGCCCAAACTGGAAATTGACATTTGTTTTAGGTAATTCAAACACTGATTTTTTCAAGATGGTAGAAGATTGTACATTGAGTTGTTGCGATTGTAATTCCAAATTGTTTTTCAACGCTGTGCTTATTGCATCATCAACCGAAATGGTTTTTTCAGCAGGTGTTTGAGCATTGGCAGTATTGAATGAAAGCAACGCAAAAACTAAAATAGCTGTTGTATAAATTTTGCTTTTTGACTTTCCAATTTTAGAGAACATTAAATATAACAATGGCAAAACAAAAAGTGTAAGGAAAGTAGCTGAAAGCAAGCCCCCAATTACAACGGTTGCCAAAGGTTTTTGCACTTCTGCTCCAGCACCGTGCGAAAGTGCCATTGGCAAGAAACCAAGAGATGCAACGGTGGCAGTCATTAGCACAGGTCGCAAACGGATTTTTGTTCCTTCTTTTATGCGTTCTAAAATGTCCGTCATACCGTCTTTTTCTAATTGATTAAAAGTTCCAATCAGCACTATTCCGTTTAAGACTGCTACACCAAACAAAGCAATAAAACCGATACCTGCCGAAATGCTGAAAGGCATATCACGAATGAGCAAAGCGAATACACCACCAATTGCACTCATTGGAATGGCGGTATAAATTAGAGCTGCCTGTTTTACTGAACTGAACGTGAAATAGAGCAACATAAAAATGAGTGCTAAAGCTACTGGCAAAGCAATCATTAGTCGCTTGGATGCTGCTTGTAGGTTTTCAAATGTTCCTCCATAGGTGTAATAATAACCTTCCGGTAATTTTACTTTTTCATTCAGTTCTTTTTGTATGTCGGTAACTACACTTTCTACATCTCTGCCTTTGATGTTGAAGCCCACCACTATTCTACGTTTGCCATCTTCACGGCTAATTTGTGCAGGCCCCAATTCCATTTTGATTTCTGCAACTTGGGATAATGGAATTTGCGTTCCGTTGGTAGTTGGGATATACAAATGGCTCACATCGTCAATGTTGTTGCGGTGTGTGCTGTCAAGACGAACTACTAATTCAAATTTGCGTTCGTTTTCATATACAACTCCTGCACTTCCTCCAGCAAAAGAAGTAGAAACAATGTGGTTGATGTCCTCAATATTCAACCCGTAATTGGCAATTTGAGAACGATTGTATTTGATTACGATTTGCGGAAGTCCTGCCACTCGTTCAACACTTGGTTCTGTTGCACCGTCCACACTTTGCACAACTGAATTTACTTTATTGGCATAGTTTAAAAGTGTGTCCATATTTTCACCAAATATTTTTACTGCAACGTCTTGGCGAATACCTGTCATCAATTCATTAAACCGCATTTGTATGGGTTGGTTCTTTTCAAAGAATACCCCAGGGATTGTGTTTAATCTTTCTTCAAACTCTTCTGCCAATTCATCATAAGAAACATCACGTTTCCATTCGCTTTGTGGTTTCAAAATTATCATCATATCCGTTGCTTCGGGTGGCATTGGGTCGGTGGGAACTTCGGCAGCACCTGTTTTGCCAACTACCATTTTTACCTCGTCAAATTCTTTGATAAGTCTTGATGCTTGCATTGAGGTTTCTAAACTTTGTGAAAGTGATGTGCCTTGCGGTAATATGCAATGAAAAGCAAAATCGCCTTCCTGTAAGGTTGGGATAAATTCACCGCCCATTCTTGAAAACAGGAACACGGAAACCACAAATACGGCAACTGTTACACCTACAATTACTTTTTTGAAACGGATTGCTTTTTCCAAAAGTGGTGCATAAATGCGTTGGAAAAAGTTCATCATTCTATCGCTCAATGTTTTCTTGTGCGAAACGTTTTTAGAAAGGAACGCTGCACACATCATTGGAATATAGGTAAGTGATAAAATCAACGCCCCAATAATGGCGAAAGAAACCGTTTGAGCCATTGGGCTAAACATTTTGCCCTCGATACCTACCAAGGTAAGAATTGGAATGTAAACAATAAGGATAATTATTTCTCCAAAAGCGGCACTGCTTCGGATTTTAGATGCGGAAACGAAAACTTCATTATCCATTTCTGATTGTGAAAGTTTGCCGATGGCTTTTCGCATTCCTAAATGGTGCAAAGTGGCTTCTACAATAATTACTGCACCGTCCACAATTAGACCAAAGTCAATTGCTCCTAAGCTCATTAGGTTTGCACTTACGCCAAATACATTCATTAAGCCCAATGCAAACAACATTGATAAAGGAATGGCAGAAGCTACAATCAATCCTGCACGAAGATTTCCAAGAAACAAAACCAAAACGAAGATTACTATTAATGCTCCTTCAATCAGGTTTTTCTCAACTGTGCTGATAGCACGGTTTACCAAATCTGTTCTGTCTAAGTAGGGTTCAATTACTACATCTTTTGGCAATGATTTTTGAATGGTTGCCATTTTATCTTTAATACGGCTTACCACATCGGCACTATTTGCACCTTTCAGCATCATTACAACTCCACCTACTGCATCTACTTCACCGTTGTAAGTCATTGCACCATATCGCACGGCACTACCTAAATGCACTTCGGCAACATCTTTTATTAAAATAGGAATGCCATTAGGATTTGTCTTTACCACAATGTTTTTGATGTCGTCAAACGAACCAATCAAACCAACTCCACGAATAAAATAGGCATTTGGCTTTTTGTCAATGTAAGCCCCGCCTGTATTTTCGTTGTTCTTTTCTAAGGCGGTAAAAATCTCTGGAATGGTTATTCCCATTGCAATAAGTCTGTCGGGGTTTACGGCAACTTCATATTGTTTGAGTTGTCCGCCAAAACTATTCACCTCTGCAATACCGGGTGTTCCATAAAGTTGTCGGGCAACAATCCAGTCTTGCATTGTCCGCAAGTCCATAGCGGTATATTTGCTTTCGCTGCCTTTTTTTGGATGAATGATGTATTGATACACTTCTCCCAAACCTGTGCTAACGGGTGCTAATTCGGGTGTGCCAACACCTTTGGGGATTTTGGTTTCGGCTTCCTTTAGTCGTTCGTTAATCAGTTGTCGGGCAAAGTAGATGTCCACTTTATCGTCAAACACAACGGTAATTACAGAAAGTCCGAAACGGGAAATGCTTCGCAACTCTTCCAAGTCGGGAAGGTTTGCAATGCTTTGTTCGATGGGGTAAGTTACCAACTGTTCAACCTCTTGTCCTGCAAGGGTTGGGCAAACCGTAATGATTTGCACTTGGTTATTGGTGATGTCGGGAACTGCATCAATAGGCAGTTTTGTTGCACTCCACACTCCCCAAACAATGAGTGTAAGTGTCATCAATGCGATGAAGAATTTGTTTTTTATGCTGAACGCAATTATTTTGTCTAACATTTTTTTAATCAGTTTAATGAATGAATACACGATTACTTGCGGTGCGTTAGCACCGTAAGTAGGTTTGTTTTGTTCCGCGTTAGCGGAACATCAGAAATTCATTAACTGATTTTTGGCGGTTGCCAAATAGACAAATACACTTCTGAAACGAAGGAAGCGTTGTAAACTGGGAATTTTTCTAATGAAACAGGAACGTGAAGCGATAAGCTGTAATGCGAAAATGGACTGCTAAAAGATTGTCCGCAGCAAGCACACATACAAAAAGGTGAGCAATTCTCGGTGTCGTTGTCGTGGTCGGAATGGTCGGTTGTGGCAAATGTGGTTTGTTCTCCACTCGGATATTTACAGTCGTCCTTGTCGCTGCACGGCATAACCGCCAAAGCCAACAAGTAAAAACTAAATAAGAGTGTCAAAACTTTTTTCACGGGGCAAATGTAAGGAAAAAATTTGTCGGTTTAGCACAAAACTGTCGGGTGGCACTGGTGCGATAGGGCAAAATAAAATGTGCTGCAAAAGCGGGTCTGCTTGTGGGTGGCTTTGCAGCTCTTTTTATTTTGCGAAGGGATAGCCAAACGGCTTTGCCGAAAATTGCATTGTCGGTCAGTTTATGTCGGTCGGTTAATGGTCGCACTGTCGGGTTTTAGGGTTGCTGATAACGTTTTGCAGATTTGCGATGGGCGGGATTTTTAGCACAAATGTTTATGCGGAGCACAAAACTTTCGGCTACCACTAAACTGTCTGCGGAGAACGAAACCCCGCCTATTGCAAATGTGCTGTTATGTGCTGCCCTTCTTCTCATTGTCGTGGTGCGTAATAAATAATGCAAACACCTAACAACGCAATGGATGCTCCAATGATGTCGTATTTGTCTGGCGTGTAATTGTCAAACTTATAAGCCCAAAGCAATGACATTACAATAAAAATTCCTCCGTAAGTTGCATATACTCTTGCAAAGTTTGCTGTCTGCCAAGTCGCAACAACACCATAAAGAACAAGAATAATAGCACCTACAAGTCCATACCAAAGTGGTTTACCTTCCTTGAGCCAAAGCCACATTAAGTATCCACCACCTATTTCACAAAGGCCAGCAAGAAGAAAAATTGGGATTGATTGTATCATAGTCGTTGAATATTAAAGTCCAAGTTCAGTTGAAATAAAATCTTTTGCTCCGTCTGCACCTGTCAACTCTAACCACGCTTCACTTTTGTCGCCACTTATGGAAAGATTGAAAGTAAAGAAGTCGCAACATTCTCTTTCTGTTTTAATAAATTCGGTCAGTTCGTCAAGCATTTTGTCTGTGCCGGGAAACTTAAAAGCATAACCGTCTTTAAGTTCTTTCTTCTCCGTCATTTGTTCTTTTAAACTGGCAAGAACTGTCTCTTTACGTTTTTGAAGTTCGGGAGTTGTCAGCTTACAAGAAAGTTCGCCTGATTTACTTTTTGCTTTGCAGTCGTCTGAACAAACTGAAGTCGCTTTATTATCTGTTGTCATTTTGGTGTCTGCTGAATTGTTGCAACTTGAAATTGTCAAAGCTGTCAACGTGATTAAAATTATAGTTCGTGTCATTTGTCAAAGTTATTTTTTTCTGTCGTTCGATGTTTGCACTGTCGTCTGTTAGGGTTGCACATAACGTTTTGCAACCTTGCGCAGTTGCCGTGTACGTATCGTAAATCTGTCAACCAAGATAAAAAATAAAAGCGAAACGAAATACTGTATTTAAAGATTATAACGGCAATTGCGCAAGATTGCTGTTATAGCCAGTGGTTCTTTGCTCGAGCTTGTCACCAGTTGTCTTTGTTGAGTTGTCGTGACATTGAGTGTCGGCTGTGCGTTGCGTTTTTTATTTTTTTTGAAGCGTTGGGAATTTTTTAAAAACAATTTTTCTTTTGGTCGGCTTTGCAAGCTCTATTAAAAACTTTGGTCGTGTGTTGGTTTGTGCGGTTTTTAATTGTGCTTGCAAATTGCGTTGGGGTTAATAATTCAAAGTTAGTCCAATACCAAAACCCATGTCGCTGTCATAATGGGTTCTTACGCCCATATTTTTATTTACAATATAACGTAAGTCAAACATAAATTCTTTGTCTGTGTTTACCATAAAACCTGCTCGAAGTCGTTTCGTAATAGGTATATCTTCTCGCATTAACTGAAAACGAATATTTCCGTCTTGATACACTTCTGCCTGTGCTATTATAAGCATTGGTAAAGTGTAGTTTACACCTAAACTTACTTGTGTTCTGTTGTCTTTAGTATTGGTTTGACCAAAAAGATTTTGTTCAATTTCATTATGTCCTAATTTTCTATAACGCCAATCAAAACCGATAAACGGCATTAGCCATTGCATTTTTCCTATGTATCGTCCAATGTGAGTTTCAGTTTCGTAGCCGTGTATGTCGTGATAACCTAATCGCCATTCTGAACCGATGCTCCAACGTGTATTTTGAAGCATAAACATTCCGTCATTACCATTAGTGGCAAAGTCGTTTTCTGCCATAAAATGTGGTTTTCTATCATCGGCAAATAGTTGGCGTTGTGCTAATTTTGGATTTGGTATTAATGGATTGGGTGCTTGATTTTCGTATGTAAAAACCTTGCCCATTCCACTCATCATATGGTATAAAATATGACAATGAAAAAACCAATCGCCTTCTACATTTGCGTTAAATTCTAAAGTGTCGGTTTCCATTGGCATAATGTCCACAATATTTTTTAATGGTGCATTTTTCCCTTGTCCGTTTAACAATCGAAAGTCGTGTCCGTGCAAGTGCATGGGGTGTCGCATCATGGAGCCATTGTAAATAACAATTCGTATGTTTTCGCCTTTTTTAATGAGAATTTTATCGGTTTCTGAAACTACCTTATTGTCCAAGCTCCATACATATCGGTTCATATTTCCAGTAAGTTCAAAACGCAATTCTTTTACTGGTGCATCTTTGGGAAGTTCAGTTTTGGTTGTAGATTTTAGCATTGAGTAATTTAATGTAACAATATCAGTCAAAGCATTTGCATTGTAACGATTGGGGTCGTTATCACTTTGTTTTGGTTTGCTATTGCCTGTTATTTCAGGATACATAACCACATTCATGTCCATTTGATTTAAACTCATGAACATCCCCATATCATCAAGTTCGCCATTCATTTTCATCATGTCGTTCATCATCTTCATGCCTTCAAAATACTTTAATCTTGGTTGTGGTGATTTCAGTTGTTTGATACCGTTTCCTAAGTATAATGATGCCGAATTGGTGCGGTCTTCGGTGGTTGCTAAAAATTCAAAGGCAGTATTTTCTGCTGGAATGGTTACGATAATATCATACGTTTCAGAAACGGCAATAATTAATCTATCCACTTCCACTGGCTCTACATCGTTACCATCACTTGCAACGACTGTAATTTTACCACCTGCATAAGTAAGCCAAAAGTAGGAAGATGCACCACCGTTAGAAATACGAAGTCGAACTTTGTCGCCTGCTTTTAATTGTTCTCCACCAAAGTTTTTAATTTCAGAAATTTGCTTGCCATTAATTAAAATTTTGTCGTAGTAAACATCGCTCACGTCCATTGCCAACATCCGTTTCCATTCATTTTTGAGTTTGGTTTTAAAATGTCCTGCTTTTATTGCTTCGGCATAACTTTGAGTTGCGTTTTTTTTAATAGCGAACCAGTCTGTTGCGTTGTGCAACATTCGGTGTATGTTTTCGGGTTTGTAATCTGTCCACTCGCTTAGTACAATTGGAACAGTAGGTAAATCATCAATGCCTTTTCTGAAATTTTTATCATTTACCTTTTTAAGCATTACAAAGTTTCCATACATTCCTATTTGCTCCTGCAAGCCCGAATGACTGTGATACCAATGTGTACCGTTTTGAATAATTGGGAAACGATAAATATGTGTTGTATTTGGTTTGATGGGCATCTGTGTAAGATTAGGAACGCCATCTTCTTTGTTGGGTAAAAACAATCCATGCCAATGCAATGAGGTTTCTTCCTTTAGCAAATTGTGAACGTGTATTTCTGCCGTGTCGCCTTCGGTAAAAGTGAGGGTAGGCATCGGAATTTGACCATTTACGGCAATTGCTCGTTTTCCTTTTCCTGAAAAATTTACAATGGTGTCTTTTACATAAAGGTCGTAACGAACTATTTTTTGAGCATATATAATCTGAGTTGTTGATAGCAATAATACTATCGGCAACAGTTTTTTATAAATATTTTTTTGAAAATCCATTTTATCAGTTTCATTTTAAAAATGTACTTAATTGTTTTTGCATGTAAAGGCTTGATTAAGCATTTTAAATATTTTGGGCTATCATTTTTTTAAATTAAAAAAGGTATAGTACAGATTGAAATATACGCCATTTGGAGCTGAGCGAATCATAGAGCTAAATAGCTGTTGACGATAGGCTAAATCTACCCGAGCTTGACTATTAAAAATAAATTGTATAGCAGGAACAATATCCAAAAATGATTTCCCATTCTCGTTAATCGTTTGTCCAACAAACTCTACCATCAAGTTTATGTTTGTTTGTTTAAAACTTGTGTATTTTGGGGGATACATAAGTCTTCCAAACGATAATGTATAATTAGTTGCATTGTTTCCAATAGTATTTGGAAAGGGGTAATTCGGTTTGTTATCCTTCGCTTTTTCAAAACTTATACTTGAACTTATAGCCAGTTTCTTTATCAACTTGGTCGCAATAATTCCGCTCTCGACTCCAGTGTTGTGTCCTAAAATTTCTATTTGTTCTTGGTGAATATCAGCCCTATTAAAGCTATATCTTAAATAAGCTGCCATTCTGAAATGACTTTGCAAATCATCAGACGAAAAGAACCGATACTTTGTCATAAAACTGCCACCCTCGGTATATAATTGATTACTGCGGTTACTGATAAATGCTGACCCTCGAAACATCAAATTCTTATTAAGCCCAAAAGTTATTTCGGGCATTAAATGGTAATTATATCCAGTTTTAATTTGCTCTTTAAAAAGCAATTGCATTACATTTATCCCAAGGGAGTTAGCAGGCACATTACTAGCGGGGTCTGTAACTACAAACAACTCTTGACAGTACATATTTTGAAAACAAAATAGTAGTAATATAAAAATTACAATCTTCATTACTTCAACAGTTTAATATGAAAATCATCTTCATTACTTTCTACATATGTTAGTATATCTCTATATGTTTTTGATAATTTTTTGAATTCTTTATCTGTTATATATCCTTTGTCAAGTACTTGAAAGCGTATCGTTGCATCATTGATTGGCTTATCATTTAGCGAAACATAATTTTGTTGGTTAATCGTTTGGGGCATTGCAGTAACAATGAATAGGCCAACAAAAAATCCCGCTTTCTCCACCCTTTCTTTAAAGATTTTTGGAGTTAGATTATTTTTCTTTTTCAGTATAACAATAAAGGTATTTGTATTCAAATCCGTTTGTAAGCTATCAACCCCAGCAATTGATTGAAGTTGTTTAAAAATAGCATTTGAACACATTGAGCAAGTAAGCCCTGTTGCTCTTATTTCAATTTTTAATAGTTGAGCATTACTTTTAATTGAGAATAATAGTATAAGTGTAGATGCGAGTAATATATTTTTTATAAAATTCATTTTTAGTAGTTTATTTATTTTTAGATTAGCACAAAAAGCATTGATGCGCTCATTACAATCATCAAGGCATCTTCAATAATAGTGACAGTACTCATTGGCAAATTGAAAACTACACCCAAACAGGCACATTGTATTTTCCTTTTGTTTAAAACACTTTGTAGAACACCAATGATGCTGATGCTCATTACTATTAATGTTGTGAGGTTTGTAATGAATGGATTGAAGTTGACAGTGTAAGCAATTGCTAAACCCAACTCAACAAAAGTGTAAGCATAAGCCCAAATAGGAATACGCTTTGCCAACACATCGTACATGACATAACTTTCAGCAAAGCCGTTTAGGTTTAGCATTTTGAAAAATGAAAAAACCAAAAAGAAACCTGCCATAAAATGTCGCATCCATTGCATCAAACCTATCATTGGCGAGCTGCACCAAAACTGCATTCACTGTGATATAGAAGAATATCAACAAGATTGGCTTGTAGGTGGCTAACCAACCCATTGTTTGTTCAGCCAATTCGTTGTGATGCAATACCGAAATTTGATATTTTTCGGGCAATGCTTTTTGTAAATATGATAAAGCAATATGCTTATCCATTGTAATTATAGCAGAATTTTCATTTTTAGAAACTTCTACATTAGTTATATTTTCTACCGCTAACAAAGCTGATTTTACTTTTGCTTCGCAACTTGAACAGGTCATTCCTGTTACTTGATAAGTATGTACCATAAATTGAATTTAAAGGTTAAAAACTATGGCACAAAGTTCCGAAGCTATGAGAAAATCGTTGTTGTGTTATTTTGGGTCTGGGTTGTAACATTTATAAGTATTCAATTTGTCTTCGTTTTTTGTCTTTCAATTGTTTGTAATGCGAAGGCGAAAAACCCGTAACTTTTTTGAACTGATTGCTCAAATATGCTACACTGCTGTAATTCATCTGAAAAGCGATTTCACTCAAAGTCAATTCATCATATAGAAGCAATTCTTTTACCTTTTCAATTTTTTGGTAGATAAAGTACTTTTCAATTGTCGTATCTTCTAATTCTGAAAACAAACTGCTTAATGTTGAATAGTCTTGTACCAATTTGTTCGACAAATAATCAGAAAGATTGATAATTAGTTGCGCATTTTGTTGATGTACCAATTCAATTATTAATGTTTTAATTTTATCTATAATTCGACTTTTCTTATCATCAATTAACTCGAAACCAAATTTTTTCAGGTGCTCGCCAATGTTGCTTTTTTGTTGGGATGTAATCTGATCTATGATTTCTACTTCACCCAAATCAACCACTAGTATTTTAAATTCCAGTTTTTCCAACTCAGACTTCACCACCAACTTGCAGCGACTACACACCATATTTTTGATGTATAGTTTCATTTTATTTTTTTATCAATTAAAAGAAATGCATATGTTATTATGTTGGAAACTCTCATTAGTGTATCAAGAAAAATACAAATGAAGAAATGACAACAAAAGCTGTTTTGAATAATTTATTTCCATAATTCCTACTCCTTAATAAATTTTTGATTATAGAATTTGTTATTTGCTAGCACTTGCACAAAGTACACCCCACGGGTTAATGCTTCAACATCGAGGATTAAACTATTTGTATTATTGGCGTGTTGCTTTTTTACAGTTTCACCTAATGCATTTGTAATTATTATTTCGGCATCCTTTAATTCAATATTTGTTTGCAATGATATTTGCGAATTTGTTGGGTTTGGATAAAGCTCAAATTTATGGGTAGGTACCAAAATTGGTTTAATAGCTGTTGGGAGAACTAAACTATTATCAATCATATAAGCCATTTTATTGGCTTTATCTACAAAATAAATTTTTCCGTCAGGGCCTACCTTAACACCCAACGGGTCGGGAGAGGCAATATATTTTAATTTTATTCTTCCAACCTCTCTATAATTATTAGAAATGTTGTAAATAATAATCTCATCGGTTAAATTATCAGTTACAATTAATCTGTCACCATAAACATCTATTCCAATTGGGCTTCCTAATCCGCCAATTAATGTATCTATTTTCGTCAATCCAGAAAATGTGAAATATCCTAAACTCAAATTTTCGCCATTAATCTTAGTCCTTGCCCCACTATTTGAGCCTGTTGTTATATCAATCCGAAATACTCTTTTGCCAACAGGATCGCATCCGTATAAATATTTGCGGTTACCATCAATTACTATGTGTCCGGGAAGTGATGCGTGTTTCGTAAACTTAAAATCCGGATAAACCTGCACTCCGCCTCCGCTATGGTCATCACCTCCAGGCTGATGGGGATTACCAAAATCATATCGCTTTATATTACCCTCATAGCCATCAAGCACCCAATAAATATTATCCTTTTCAAATGCTATACCTTTACCGTATGGGGTTTGATGTATCATACTTAAATGACTTCCATTTTCTGTTTGTGTAGGAGGATTACCAACCACTCCATAAATACTTAAGTCTCCAGGCCAAAGTGTGGCTCCAGTATAAGTTCCTCCTTGTCTGTTGGCATCTACAATATCTTGGGAGGTTGCAAAATTACTTTCTCCAAAAGCCATTGCACTTGCCATTGCCATAAAATGCCAAGAGTTACCATCTTTAACATACTTGAAAGTGCGGCTGCTGCTTTTGGCATTGCTAACAATAAGAGTTGAACCACCTGTGTTATTCGTTCCTTGGTTTAAAATCCAAAGTTCGTTGGGGCGGGTGCTTTGATTTGGGTAAAAATCCAAATCAACAGGAGATACAAGTGAATTGGCTGAACCTGCAACTAAAGTAAAAACATTTTTGGTTGAATCGGTTACATAAGCATCAATGCTTTGCTGCGAAAAAGCAGCGGTGTTGCATAATCCTAACAGAACTAGGCAACTGATTTTTATCTTTTTCATGTTGAATTTGTGTTTTAAATATTAGTTATTAGAAAGGATTGCTGTATTCTTGATTACTTAATAAGGCGTCATCTGTAAGCGTGTGTAAAAATTTTATCAAAGCAGCTTTGTCCGCTTCTGTTAGCATCAACCCTTTTTCGCGCGTTTGTTCTAATGCAGGATCAAGTGTTGACGATACTTTTAAACCATTGTTATAATGATTAATTACTTGTTCTAAAGTTTTCATGCTGCCATCAGACATGTAGGGTGCGGTTAAAGCAATGTTGCGAAGTGTTGGAACTTTAAACTTTCCTTTGTCTGCTGAGTTATTGGTTACTTTTTGCCTGCCAATATCAATTATTTCACTTTCGGCTTTAGTTCCATTATTCATGTATTGATCGTTTTCAAAATTATCACCACCATGGCAATGGGCACAATCAGCCCCCGATTCTTGCGGAAAAAATGGATTATACTCTGTAAAGAATAATTTTCGTCCTCTTTCTTCTATCGAATCTAAAGTAACTTCGCCTCTCAGATATCTGTCGTACTTGGCATTGTTTGATACTATGCTGTTCATAAACTGTTCAAGCGCAAGCGATATTTTTTCAGCCGTTATTTCTGATGAACCAAAAGCACGTATAAATTGATCTTTGTACATCTGCGAAGCTTTCAATTTAACTACCACATTGTCTAAAGTTTCATCCATTTCTAATTCATCTTGTATAGGCATCAGCGATTGGTGACGCAACAAATTTGCCCGCCCATCCCAAAAAAACCCGTTGGTATTCCAAGCCATATTGAAAGCACTCATGGCATTGCGCTTACCCTGTAAGCCTTTTATTCCAATTGAAAATTGTGCAGTATCATTAAAAGCAAATTGCTGCTGATGACAACTGGCACACGATTGAGTGTTGTTTCTCGAAAGTTGTGTTTCGTAAAATAGCATACGTCCTAATTTTACCCCTTGCATGGTTAGCAAATTATCTTTGGCAATGGGTGGTTCTGGAAATTTTCCATAGTTTAAAAAATAGGGAGTTGCATCATATGTTGCTATTGGTTGTTGGTTGTCAACAGGCGTATCTTTTTTACAAGCAATTGTAAAAAGCACTACGGAAATGATGCAGGATAAGCCTACTCTGATTAATTTATTCATGTGTAAATTTTTTATTTTGTAAAAACTCGTAATCTGTTAATGTTTCTAAAAATTGAACAAGGTCATTTATTTCTTTTTCACTCAATCCTAGCGGTTTTATGAATGTGCTTTTATTGGGATGTGGCTGCCCACCGTTATTGTAATGCTCCACTACCTTAAAAAGATTTGGCATAGAGCCATCGTGCATGTATGGTGCTGTTACCGATGCGTTACGTAAACTTGGCACTTTAAATTTACCTAAATCAAAGGCATTATTGGTAAGGCGCATCCTGCCAATGTCTTTATAATTTTGGTACAAGCCATTGTTTTGAAAAGCATAATTGGTAAAATTAAAGCCAGCATGGCATGCAATACAATTTGCTTTGCCCAAAAATAAGTTTAAACCATTTAGTTGGCTTGTATTTAGGCTTGCTTGCCCATTCTTATATCTGTCATAAAGTGCGTTCCCACTCAGTAATGAGCGTTGAAAATTTGCCAATGCCCTGATAATTACATAATAATCTAAAGGTCTATCGTAGGCTGCATTACTCATTTGTTGGTAGCCTTGATTTGATTTAAGTCGCGCCTCAATTTCTACAATATTAAAATCAAACTCATTATGCTCTTGTATAGGCACTAAGGCTTGCATTTCCAATGTGGGCACACCACCCTCACGGGTAAAATAAGGATGGTATGCAATGTTGGCAAGTGATGGAGTATTTCTAGCATTTAGCCTTTTTTCAACACCTTTGCTTGTTATTTCATTATCAGCCATACTAAATGCCAACTGGTGGCACGAACCACAACTTACCTCATTGGTACGTGATAATGCCTTCTCATAAAATAACTTTTTTCCCAAGCTCCAACGCGCAAACGTGTAATAATTGTCTATTGGATAATTAATTTTTGGAAAATGTGCAGGTATTATAAAGCTGGTATCCTCCCGAACGAGTTCATTCTTTACCTCTTCACTTTTTGTGCAAGCAGTAAAGGTTGCCATCAGCAATAAAAAAATAAATGAACTTGTTCGTTGCATCATGCTACTCTACAACAAGTTTGCGAGTTCCAACTAAATTATTGTTATCAAAAAGTGAAACAATGTAAATGCCTTTAGCTGTCAAGTTAATTTCACTGGACGATTGGCTTTTTTGCTCCAAAACATTCTGACCTAAAATATTATTAACAACAATTTTGTTGACCTGCGGTAATTGGCTTAAATCAATGCTAAATTTACCTGTGCTTGGATTTGGATAAACAACAAAAGGTGTATTTAGATTTTGTTCAAACATACCCGTTACAGAGCTTGCTTTAAATACATTGGTTTTAAAATTAGTAAGTAATGTTGCTGCTTCTCCTGTTTCGCCATGAGAAATAACGCCCTGCGAAATTGCAATTCCACGTAAACTTTGCGCATAATCGGCATACACATTAATAATCCATTTTCCATTTTCTTGCGTGGCAGTTGTATTTATGGTTTGCTCAAAGTAGTTTACGTTACCCAAGGCATGTATTTCAAAAACCGTATTAAGATTAGTTCCTGTTTTACCTTCCATAGCTACAAATCGGTAACCTGCTGTCCAACCCCAATGCATAGATGGTGACTTTGGGGCAAGAGGATGTCCTGATGCCCATTGTGTTGGGTCTTGGTTGTTTTGTGGCGCGTTAACACCAATGCTAAATGCTATACCTTCAATAGTATTAACTGATAATGAACTTAGGTCAATATCAGTAGAAGTTGAATTAGCTTTTACTAAAGCATAAACATCAGTGGCATTCATAGTCATACCTCCATCATGTTTTACTTTAATAGATGATACATAATACTCTAACCTTGATAAGTTAAAACCATTCCCTAAATTGTTACTCGAAGCTTGATTAAAAGCGAATGGTTGTCCAGCTAAGAGGTGGTGTACTCTTAGTACCACATTTTTTTGTGCAAATGCAACAATAGTTGTTGCAATAAATACGATTGTTAAAATTTGTGATTTCATTTTTTTATTGAATTAAAATTTTGTGATAAATTGATGAGTTCGAATTGGTAATCTTTAAAAAATAAATACCTGCTTTGGTATTTGGTTCAAGTAAAATTGTTTGATGTCCTGATGCAAGCTGTTCATTAAATAGTTGTCCGTAATACTTACCGTCCAATCCATATAAACTTATTTCTACAATACCACTGAGTTTATTTATAAAACTTAGTTGAGTTTGGCTATTTAAAGGATTTGGAAAAACAGATACACCACTAATTACACCATTTTCTTTCACCCCAGTAAAACCTGTTTTAAAAACTCTTAGCTGTGATAAGTATGTGTTGTCACCATCTTTGTGTCCTTCAAAGTTTGAATTGAATGCACCATAAAAAATCACTTCATTTACACTATCTGGAGCAATCCAATCAAAAGACCAAGTTTTGCTATCCACGCCATCAACTCCTGCTGCCCTATAAGTAACATATTTATTATCTCCAACTAATTTTGTTGTAGTTGTATCAGAGATTATAAGGGTACCTAGCAGTTTTCCTGTGATGGATTGTGGCGAAATGGAGAAACCGAATCGAGTTCCGCCAACTTCGGTATTTTTTGCAGTAATAGTATATTTGGTATTGGGAACAAAGCCTGATACAGGTATTGTTGATGTTATCCATCCATCAACATTAGTAGCATTACCACCATGGCATACAGTACAATTTTTTAGTGAATCGCCAGGAGAACCCGTAAATCCGGGTTCTGTTCCGTCACGTTTACCAAGTATTGCTGGGCCAAATGATTGTATTAATATTACAACTGGTAATACTAAAAGGCATTTTAAAATAAGTTTTTTCATAGCTTTTATTTAATTGTTTCTACTGTTTTGCCACAAGTGAGCATTTGCGAACCGTAGTAAGGATTTTTAATGGAAATATCTTTGCTTAACCAATTTGCACCTTTACCATTGTTGTACATTGGGCAATTTTGATAGTAAATAGTCACTTCTTGCTTTGAAACTTTAATTAACAAATACATATTTTTTGAAAGTGTTGTAAAGTGATCTCTTTGGTGGCTTGCATCTTTTGTTTCTGCTATATGTTCTGTGTCGAAAGCCAAATCTTTCATTACCTTCATCCAAACAGTGTGTCCTTCTGTAGTTAGCTTATCCATCTTCACCGAATTGATACTTAAAAGTAAGTCTTTAGCTATCGAAGATGTCAATGTCCCATCTGATTTTACCAACGCATCTTTCAATAAAAAATAGTTGTCTAAAATTGCTTGTAATTGATTTGATTCTTGTTTCGTTGCCGTTTTTTCTTGGTGGTTTTGGGCTGTTTCAGGCTTAACAATAGCATTTTTTTTCACTCTATCATACTGGCAGCATTCATGCAGGTTAGCATAAGCATCGTCTGGAGCAAGAAATTTATCACTATCATAGCCTGCTAAAGCTATGCGTTTCAATATTTCATCTTGGTTGGTTAATGTGCTATCGTATGTTAGATTAGCCATTTTAGTGTCTTTGTTCCAATCAACTTTAGCCACATTTTTTACATTACCTGCAGTTTCAATTGTGGTTTCACACATGCCACAGTTTCCGTATATTTTTACTGCTTCGGATTTAGCATTTTTCACTTTTGCTTCACAACTAGTGAGCAAACTGGATGCAATGCAAAGCATCAATATTGATTTATTAAGTATTTTCATTTTTGTTATTTTCTAAATTATTGTAAAACAGAAACAGCCGAACAGTTTTAGAAACTGTCGGCAAATAAAAAGCACCTATAAATCAAATACGGAAAACTCGGTTGAGAATGTAGAGAGTTGAACTTCCTTTGTTGGGAGGATGAGCGGAGCAATCTAACACTTTTAGGCTTTGAGATGAGTAATTAGGAAGTAATAGTGGCTGCCCTAAAAGTGTAGGAAAATATGTATATTTAGCTGTATTGTTAAAGTCTTGTTTTAGTTGGATTTGTTCATCATCAATTTGCAAATAAATCGTTTCATCTTTACAACAGTCTTTTTTCATTTTCTTGCCATCACAACCACAAGAGTCTGTGTCAGCAATGGCAATTGAAATAGATGAAATCTTACCCCCACAATAATGCACAAATATATTTGCACCAAATGCAGGCACTATGTATAAGAGAAGCAATGAAATTACTTTAAACTTTTTCATTTTTCCAATATGCAATATATAATTATTTCTTTAAAAAGAAGATAATTGCAACTTTTTCTATGATTATAGGGAGAAGTGGCTCTTTTGGTTTTTACCGAAGGGTTGGCTTTGTGTGTCGGGGCAAAACCAAATGTGCCACTTGTGCGGCTGGCTAAAATTGTTTTTAAAAAAGTGCGGTGGGGAAAAAAATAAAAAACATTGGGTCGCCTGGAGTGTCGGCTTACTAGTTGTCGAGTTGAAATATGGTCTGTATGTTGGTCACCTGTCAAAATGGTTTGTCTTTGGTTTTATGTTTAAATTTTGGTCGGTCTATTGTCTTTGGAACGGTCGCCCTACCATTGGCTATAACTTACATATATGTGCCATAAAATGGCACATATCTACCCCAAATAGGTTGGATTTGTGCCATAACTAATTGTACATATTTATAATTGCAATGTATTAATAATTTATAAATCATCAAATGGACTCTTTATTTGCTGTAAACTCTTTGTACTTACGTGGGTGTATATTTCTGTTGTTTTACTGCTTTTGTGTCCTAAAATTTCTTGAATATATCTTAAGTCAGTTCCTGACTCCAACAAGTGAGTCGCATAACTATGTCTGAGCCAGTGTAAACTTACTGGTTTTGTTATCTTACATTTTTCTAGAGCTTGTTTTAATACATTTGAAAGACTTCTTTCATCATACTGTCCTTGATTATTTTGTCCCTCAAAAAGCCAATTTTTAGGCTTGTATGCTATAAAATATTCTCTTAAAATTATCAGTATTTTTTCAGATAAAGGTGCAATTCTATCTTTTTTTCCTTTTGATTGCCTAATTATGATAACACCTCTTTTGCTATCAATGTCGGCTAATCTTAAATTTATTAATTCACTCCTCCTTAAACCACAACTATAGATTAAACTTAGCATGGCTTTATGTTTAATGTTTGAATGTGCGTTTAGTATTTGTTTCACTTCTTCTTTGCTAAGTATGTTGGGTAATAACTTTTCTCTTTTGGGTCTATGCACAAAATCCACATTTATATTTGTGCTTTCAATTTGCCTAAAAAATAATTTAATTGCATTTACCACTTGGTTCTGATAGGATGAAGATAGTTTGTTTTTTAGTATAAATTCATTGTTAAAAGCAATCACATCTTCATTATTTATTAAAGTAATTTCTTTATCATTATAATGTTTTAAAAATGTATGTAATGCTTCAGTATATGTTTTTATGGTATTAGGGCTGTATCTTTTTGAACTTAGCCATCGTCTAAACTGTTCTATTTTTTGAAGCTTGGTTTCACTTATTACAACAGGTAAGTCAATTTTAAATCGCTCTCTATTTTCATTCGTATCGGGCAAATGCCAAGCCCTTAGGCTTGCACTCCAGCGGGCATCGTCTAGTTTTTTTATACGCGTTATCCATTCCGCATTTTTCTCAAAATAAACGGCAATTCTATTTTCGCCCTTATGTCTAATACATGCTGCTTTCCAAGTCATATTAATTTTAATGTTATTATTGTAGGGTAAGTTTCATATGAATATTAATGATTCAACCAACAAATCATTTTTCATGTGAAAATAGGCAGAAAATAGCACAAAATGGCAACTTGCATCTGCTAAATTATACTCCCAAACATCCGACTTTGGCGGTGCTGTGCATTAAAAACATATAGTAACTGAAATTATCACCACATCCGATATTGGTTAGGGTGGTTACATGGTTATTAACCGACAGGTCACCTATAGTTAACCAGTAGTAACCGCCAATTGTAACCGCTAACTAATACTCCACCACATCCGACTTTGGCGGTGCTGTGCATTAGAAACATATAGTAACTGAAATAACCACTATAACCGATATTGGCTAGGGTGGTTAAACGGTTTTTTTACGTGCAAAAAGCAGCAGAAAATGGCAAAAAACAGCAAATTCATACCACTAAATCATACTCCAACACATCCAACCTTGGCGGTGTTGTGCATCAAAAATATATAGTAATAAGAGTTACCAACATATCCATTATTGGCTAGGCTGGTTAAATTGGTAATTAACCGATTAGTTACCGATGGTTAACCAGTAGTAACCACCACTTGTAACCGCTTAATAATACCCCACCACATCCAACTTTGGCGGTGCTAGACATTAAAAGCATATAGTAATAAGAATAACCACCATATACGATATTGGCTAGGGTGGTTAAATGGATTTTCGATTGCAAAAAACAGCAGAAAACGGCAAAATTTGGCAAAAAACGGCAAATTCATACCGCTAAATCATACTCCAACACATCCGACTTTGGCGGTGCTGTGCATTAGAAAACATATAGTAACTGAAATTACTATCACATCCGATATTGGCTAGGGTGGTTACATTATAATTAAACTATTAATTACCTATAGTTAACCAGTAGTAACCGCCACCTGTAACCGTTAAATAATAGTCCAACACATCCAACCTTGGCGGTGTTGTGCATTAAAAGCATATAGTAACAGGAATTACCGCCACATCCGATATTGGCTAGGGTGGTTACATTATAATTAACCGATAATTAACCAGTAATAACCGCCACTTGTAACCGCCATATAATACCCTAACACATCCGACTTTGGCGGTGCTGTGAATTAGAAAACATATAATAATTGGAATAACCGCCCCATCCGATATTGGCTAAGGTGGTTACATGGTTGTTAACCGATAAATTAACCAATAGTAACCGCCACCTGTAACCGTTAAATAATAGTCCAACACATCCAACCTTGGCGGTGTTGTGCATTAAAAGCATATAGTAACAGGAATTACCGCCACATCCGATATTGGCTAGGGTGGTTACATTATAATTAACCGATAATTAACCAGTAATAACCGCCACTTGTAACCGCCATATAATACCCTAACACATCCGACTTTGGCGGTGCTGTGAATTAGAAAACATATAATAATTGGAATAACCGCCCCATCCGATATTGGCTAAGGTGGTTACATGGTTGTTAACCGATAAATTAACCAATAGTAACCGCCACCTGTAACCACTAAAATACTCCAACACATCCGACTTTGGCGGTGTTGTGCATTAAAAGCATGTAACAAGAATAACCACCATATCCGATATTGGCTAGGGCGGTTACATGATTATTAACCGATTATTTACCGATAGTTAACCAGTAATAACCGCCACCTGTAACCGCTAAATTATACCCTAACACAGCCGACTTTGGCGGTGCTGCGAATTAAAAGTATATAGTAACAGGAATTACCACCACATCCGATATTGGCTAAGGCGGTTACATGGTTATTAACCGATTAATTACCGGTAGTTAACCAATAATAACCGCCACTTGTAACCGCTAAATAATAGTCCAACACATCCAACCTTGGCGGTGTTGTGCATTAGAAAACATATAGTAACTGGAATTACCACCATATCCGATATTGGCTAGGGCGGTTAAACGAATTTTGAAAGTGCAAAAAACAGCAAATAATGGCAAAATTGTGCAAAAACGGCAAATTCATACCGCTAAATTATGCTCCAACACATCCTACTTTGGCGGTGCTGCGCATTAAAATCATATAGTAAATAGGAATAACTGCCATATCCGATATTGGCTAGGGCGGTTAAATGGATTTTCAAGTGCAAAAAACAGCAGGAAACGGCAAATTCATACCGTTAAATTAATGTCTACCATAGTCAGCTTCGGTAGTGCTAAATTTAACCAAAATTGTAATTCATCATAAAGCTATTAAATTTGTAGTATTGAAATAAAATATAGACTATAAAAAACATATAACCCGATAGCATATTTATTCTGTCTCCAAACCAGCCAAGTAAAAGAACACAGAACTAAGTAATGGCTCTCTATGCAAGATATGCGTGGGGCCTTCTTATTCTGTGTTGCGCTCTTGGCTGGGCGTGGAGAAAGGTAAGTTGGTTTCCACGCTACTTTTTTGCCCTTTATTAATCGGTATTTCTCATAAAAAATAGTGAAAACAAATGCTTGAAGTTATTAAACTCAAACAAGCATGAAACATCTTTTAGCCTACGATATCAAAACAGGTATTATCATTAGAGCATTGCGTGAAATTAAAGGTATTAAACAAAGTGAGGTAGCAGAAGCTATTCAAATGAGCCAATCTACTTATAGCAAATTAGAAAAAGGTAAAATAGCTATCAGTATAGGTCAATTACAAATAGCTGCTACCACCATTGGTTTTACCAGTTTTGAAATATTCACAATTTTATATGTGTATGATAAACCAGTAGATGAAAAATTTACTTTGTATTCATGCATTCTCCATGAGTTTAGCCAAGAAAAATATGATGTAGATGCTTTTACCTTAAATTTAAAGAAAGAAGAGTTTTACTTTATCCTATTAATCGTCCGCAATAGCCTGAAAAAACTAAGGGCTTAGTATTTTATTCCTATCGTGCATAAAATACTCTTTTATACTAAACACGTGAGAATATGGCTTATTACGTCATGTTTTAAGGGACACACACCCTATTTTTCTATCATTTAGATAATTAAACTATCAAAAAAGGCTCATAAACCATAATAAAAGCACTTGGGTTATGTTTCTCTCACTCTTGAAAAAAGAGTATTTATACTACGAAAAAAGGGTATTTCCCCTCTTGCAAGTACACCCCTAAATCTGTCTTTTTGTAATGCACCGTTTTAGTAGCTACAAAACCAAGCAGATTCAATTAGTTATTACACCTCATTAACCCCAAACATTGATGAAAAAACATTTATTATTAATGGCTGTGTTATTATTATATAACATTTTAAGCCCTCCCTTACAAGCCCAAACAAGCGACCCCTATTATGCAGTTCAATATGATGAAGCGGGTAAACCTCTACTTTTAAAACACCAGTTAATTATCGCTTTTAAACCTGAATTACTTAATAAAAGTGTTATCGACAACAAGGAAATTATAACAGGTCAGTTACAAGATTTTTTTAGCGAAGAGGGCATTTACTTAGCCCAGCAACTAGGGATATGGAATGATGATATTGCCAGTGCGCCTACTCGTAAAATATATGAGTATTTAAGTACCAAAGATTCAGTATCAATCACCCGAACAGGTGAAACAATCAACATACCTAAATATTGGGCTACTTTATTGGTGTTTTGGCCTCTAACAGAATCCAAACCAATAACCCAAGTTTGCGATTCATTGCGGAAGTTTTATCCATATATTGAGTTTGCGCACCCCAATTATTTATACAAACAAAACGGTGTGCCCAATGACCCTTATTATGCTACTGACCAATTTAACTTGCATCCTTCGGGTAACCCACAAGAGGGAAACATAGACATTGAAAATGCTTGGGATATTGAAACAGGTAGCCCAGATATAAAATTGGGAGTATTTGATAGCCCTATTATGTATAACCATGAGGATTTTGGTGGTGGTACACTAGCTACCTCCAAAATAAAAGGTGGTAAAGTATATTTTCAAACTTTTGGTATAAAGGATATTTCCTTATTTCCAATAACTACTACTATTGACAATCATGGAACTTGTGTTGCAGGTGTGGCTGCCGCTATTCGAAACAATGAAAAAGGGGTGGCAGGGGTGGCAGGGGGAGATTTTAATACAGGCAATATGGGTGTTTCCTTATATACCTTTGGTTTATTTGGCGACCCAAGACAAACCAATACGCCAAATGGTTATTGCACCGATGCAATGGCGGCAACTGCTATTACCGAGGGGGCTAATTATATACCTCAACCCAATGGGACTTATTCGGGCTATGGTTTACATATAGAAAACCATAGTTGGGGTGGCCCTGCTTTAACAGATAATGTACGCAGAGCCATTAAAGGAGCAGCTAGAAATAAATGTGTAGTGGTTTGCTCAAGGGGAAATGATGGAGATGACCTGAGCGTACCGCAAGAAGGAACGGATAATGACAATTACCCAGCCGTTTACAATGATGAATGGGTACTTAGTGTAGGTGCTAGTGGAATGAATAAAGAAAGATTAAATATTAAGGCTAATAATACAGGTATTATTTCTAATACAGGTCTTTCTCTTTGGTCTTCACAATATGGAAAAAAAATGGATGTATTGGCTCCTGCTGCTCAAGAACTAATGATAACCACCAAAGATGATAATACCGTTACTCCCATATTTACGGTTTGTCAATACCCGAATTATTGTTATTTTGTGGGTACTTCTGCGGCTGCGCCTCATGTATCAGGATTATCTGCTTTATTGTTGAGTAAATACCGCTTTCAAAATGGTTTTACCACAGTATTAGAACCCGAAGACATTGAAAATTTAATTGAACAAAATGCTTCACATAAAGCTATTCCACCTAATTTGTATGATGATAAACAAGGTTGGGGTTTAATTAACCCTGACAATACTTTAACCCAAATCAAGGATAATAGGTATAAAGTGTATCATTTTACCAATGGTGGTGGGGTTACTTATCAAAATAAAGGCAATATTACTTTAACGGTTCCAAGTACAGGTGCTTTTGGTTTGCCCAGTGGCACGTATACGGCTGAAAAATGGCAAGTTATCTATACCCAAACCAATACTTTTGCTCCAAGCGAACAAATACTTGGCTACTGGCCACGATTAAATGCTTCCGAAGGCTCTAATAGTTTTAACAGTTTACCAGTAAGCGAAGACGATTGGGCTAATTTTAGTTTTAGTGTAAGTGGCAATACATTGAATGTAACTGCTTACTCACATGCTTACTATATTCCAGCACGCAATCAATGGTTATACAAGGATAAAGTAGATATAAAAACGGCTTATAGTGTACATACATTTAATCCACTGGCAAGTGCTGTTAATGAAGTAAACATAAAATCAGCTATCCTAAAGGCTTATCCTATCCCAGCACAAAACAAAATAACCATAGAATTGGCAAATAACACTTTACAATCATTGGCAGTGTATGATATGAAAGGTAATTTAATCCCTATTGATTATACTATTTTAAGTAAAAATATAGTTTTAAACACCACAAACTTAGCCGAAGGTTTGTATGTTTGTAAGACTTACTTAAACAATGGAAGTATAGCCACTAACAAAATAATCATTAGCAAGTAGTCACTACCAAACATGAAAACAAGAAACATAATCATTTTATTATTGGGTATTGCGTTGTTTTTGGCTTGCGGTAAAGACAACCAAATAAACTTGTCGGGCTGTCCAACGGTGGAAGAAGTGGGAAAAGATATCCCTCCCTATAGGGGACCAGGTTGGGGTTTTAAATATGTGCAGTCAGATACTTTTTTGGGTTATGTGCCTTGCACCAATCCCAATAACAAAGATGAGTTTGTGTTTTGGTTAGCTACTCCTAGTTACAGTGGTATATATACCTATAATTTAAAAACAAAAATACGTTCATTGGTTTTGGCTGCTACAAACAAAAAAGGTATTCCACAAAGCCAACCACGTTGGAGTAGAAAAGGGTGGATATTGTTTGATGACCGTGACCACAATATTTACAAAATAAAAGCCAATGGAGATAGTTTAACCCAATTGACCCAGACTAGTGGCGAGTTTGTGCCTGAATGGAATTATGAGGGAACTATGTTCTGTACTGAATATTTAAGCAGAACGAATCAATATTATACCATGTTTAGGGACGAAAACGGAAACATCATTGATTCGGTGCAATATCAGGGAAGGGATTTATTCTTAGGACAACCTGACTGGCAGCATGGGCAATATATAATAGGTAATAGCAATAATGATGGTGTTTTACTATATGACTATAAAAAGAAAACTACTACTGAAATAGATAATAAAGATGTGGCATTTCCAAGATGGATAAATGAAAATGAATTTATTTATGCTGGCTTCAAGGTAATTTCAATCATGAATATCAAGAATAGACAGATAAGAATTATTCGTAAACCTAAAAATTCTTATCAAAGTTTTAATTTGCTTGATAACGGTCAAATATTATGTTGTCGTACTACTCAATACTTACAAGATTCAATCATGGAAGTTATTGCCACCAAAACAGGTGTCTTTTTAATTAACCAATGCGATACCAACACCATTGAATTAAATTTAAGGTAAAGGGTTTAGCACCCTTTGCCATTTCAAAAACAATTATTAATTACAATCAAAAAATGAAACATTATATTTCTGAATGGACTACGTCCGTTCGCAAACAAACAATCAAAAAAACAGTATTCTCCCTGTTTACAGTTGTGGCTTTACAATACAGTTTACAAGCCCAAACAACTCCGAAATTACAAGACCCAAGCAATACATTTATTGTAAACAAAGCCCTTGACATAGATGCAGGTGGAGGGGTTATTTACTTCAAAGACCATGAACTATTACAAGGTCAATTATTTTCCCAATACTTTAGTATTACTGGTTTAGGTGCTTACGATTCTATGCACTTAGTAGAAACAACCCATGATTCTATTTTAGCAGATGAAAACAGCCCTACACCTAATTTAACCCATAACCTATACCAACAATACTATAAAGGTGTGCCAGTAGAGGGTGCATTGTATACCGAACATTATGAAGCCATTGATGGCAATGTACTTTCAACAAGTGGTTTTGTAGTAGAAAACTTAAATTTAAGTGTAACACCTCAAGTAAGTGAATCAGCAGCTTTAGCTATTGCCAAATCTTACAAAGAGATTGAGCATTTATTTCAAGAAACTGCGGTAGGAAAATTAATTATTATTCCAAAAACAGGGGTATCAGAAATTACTGCGGAAGACTATGTGTTGGCATGGCAGTTTACTTTAATTGCTGATACACCTCATTGCAATACCAATGTTTATATTGATGCCACCACTGGCAGTTTTATCAAAGAAATAAACAATATGCATGCAGATAACTTTAACCACCTGTACTATGGGCGTTATTGGGATTTGGATACCTATGAAATAGCTAGCTGGCTCTTTGCAAGTAACTATTACTTATTTGCCAACGACAATGGGCGAAATATTTATACAAATAAAGATTATGGTCTTAACTATAAGACTGGTGCATGGGATATAAAAGGTATGCCTATGAATTCAGGTTCTACTTCATGGCATAGTAATGAGCAAGAAGCAACCTCCTCGCATTATTCTGCCACCAAAGCATGGGATTTTTTTAAAAACAACCCTTTTAACAGAAACGGTATAAGTGGTTGGGGTAACCATATTAGGGTTCTTTCTAGTTATGGATTTACAGATAATTTATATGAATCAGTAGGCAATGAAGATTATATTTTAGTGGGAACAACTGGAGGTAGCAGATTAGCCACCCATGATTTAATAGGGCATGAATTTACGCATGGTATTATTAATAGAACAAGACCATTGCCAACAGAAAGAACATCAGGAGCAATCAATGAATCATTTGCTGATATTTTTGGTTTTATGGTGGAGCGTTATGTATTTGGAAGTGTGCAAAACTGGACAATTGGGGAAGCGGTATCTACTTACAGAAATATGCAGTTTCCTACTACTACTGCCATACCAAGCGCATCTTATTATTTAGACAATTACTGGGTAACTCAAAATATGACTACTGTACCTACTCCAAGCAATGATTATGTAGGTATTCATAAAAACAGTGGGGTGCAAAACAAATGGTTTTATTTATTGAGTATGGGTGGTAGCCAACCTATTTATATTAATAATGTATTGCAGCCAACTAGAACGGTGAGCGGCATTGGTATTGACAAAGCAGCCCGCATTGCCTATTACGCCATGACCAATTTAACCAATTACAATGCAGCCAAAAACACTACTTTCGATGCGGTAAGAGCTAACACCATAACAGCAGCCAAAATATTATACGGCTATTGCAGCAATGAGTATATACAAACTTGCAGAGCATGGTATGCTGTTAATGTAGGTACAAGTTGTGACCCTTGTTTAATTGTTCCCAATTGGTATAGCCGTAACTTTCCTTACCAACAAGTTGGCGATTTAATGGGTACAGGTTTAAAAGAAAGAGAAAATCAAATAAGTAACTTGAGGGTATTTCCTAACCCTGCAAGCAATAAGGTAAAAATTGTGGTAGAAGAAACCAATGCAGATTTAGGGAATAACCAGTATGACATTAACATAGTAACAGTGGACGGGAAATTGGTTTATAGTCAAACGTATAATAGCTTAAATAATGTAGAATTAGATATAGCCAATTTACAGGCTGGGGTGTATTTTGTACAGGTAAAAACCGCTACATGGACAAAAAACAGTAAGTTTGTTAAGCAATAATATACATGTACGTTTTTAATAAAGTCATATTGTTTTTTTTTATTCTCCTTGGAGCATGTCAAAGCCATGCCCAAGGAGATAAAAAAAAATTTAGCTTTAAAAACCAATTGGAATATGGCACTAATTATACCCAATACTTTGGCAATAGAAGTGAGTTAAGTGGAATGGGAAATGCCTATGAGAAATCAAACACTTACAAACATTGGTACTTATACGAAAACTTTAAATTATTTTGGAGAGATAATACATATAGGTGTTATAAAGCCATTATCAATGATAAACATTTGATTAAGTTTAGCTATGAAACAAATGTTTCTAATTATATGACTATTAAGTCTAATCAAGGCATATTGGGTAATTTCTTTTACATGAAAAGCTTAGGTTACGGTTATATTATTCCTTTCAAAAAAATACATACTTCATTGATAGGGCAAATAAGCGAAAGAACAGGTGGGGAAACTGCAATAATTGGTAATTCTGGTTATCATGCTTACAAGGCTGACTTAGATTATGATTCCTATGGGTTAGGACTAGGTGCAGAATGCGAGTATTTTTTTACCAAAAATTTCTCCATAGGTGCTAATTTATATTACCATACCTTTCCGTTTGAAGATGCTAAACTATATGGTGAAGATGTTCAGTATGTAGATAAAAGTATTATAGATGCCTATAAACCCATTACCAATTTTGTCAATATCAACTTTAGGTTAGCTTATAAATTTTCGTTTCCTAGTTTTAAAAAGAAAGAATAAATACTCTCTTAATTATCTTTTGAAAATCGTTATCTAATGCAGATAGCGATTTTTTTCGTTCCGAACGGAGCGTTCGGGGTCAATTCCGAACCGTTCCGAACGGTTTATTTGTATTCATACTTTATTTTTGCTAACAGAATATTTAACGTTAATAGGTTCTACTAATTTAGTTAGCTTTTATGTTCTCTGGGCATTTAAACGAACAATAGTTTGTTTTAAATATCAAAAAAAATATAACCTATTTGTAATTTTTATAAATAATATTACATTTGAGTAATGAAAATGAACGCTGAAAATGCTAAAAAAGCTTTTAACCAATTATTTAGTAACTCAAATTTTATACATCAATTTGATTTAAATTCAATTGATTTTGAGCGGTTTCAATTGTATATGCCTAAACTAAAAGATGCGGTTGTACCTTTATCTTTTACGGGGGTATCACCCAGAAACTTTCATGCTTGGAAAGAAAATGGATTAATTGAATTAAGCATTCATGAAAATGAAGAGGATAAAAATAAAAAGGTAAAGCTAAATTTAACCGAGTTTGTTTGGGTTAAGATGATACAGGCAATGAGGAATTTTGGACTGCCTTATGATATGATTAGGCAGTTAAAATATCTTTTATATTCTGATATAATAGAACTGTTTAGGGGTTCTTGGGATTTAGTAGAACAAGAATTAATAAACTTAAATTTTGATGAAGAACAGATGTTGGCAGCAAGAATAACATTTGATGAAGTCGTTAGCGGAATGGATTCATTACGTGCCAATATAGATATGACCGAATCCGAAAAGACAATGTTATTTGCTTTGGTATTAATGGTTATTTTTACAGGTGCTACTATGGCTGTTTTGATTGAAAAAACGGAGTTTGAAGTTAAATTAGGTATAACCTCTTACAATAAAGTAGAAATGATTCATAAGGCTTCTTTACCTACTTTATTAAAACCTCATTTTCAAATACCAATTACTGGAATAATCAACGACTTTTTTAACGAACCACAAAGCGAAAAATACGCTGAAAAGTTTGGATTTTTAAATGCCAAAGAATTAAAGGTTTTGGAGGCTGTAAGGAAAAAAGATTTTTTAGAAATCAACATCAAGTTAGACAAAACCAATGAAATTAATATTGATGTGGTAAAGGACGGTACAATTACCGATGAACAGGCTAATAAGATTAGGAAAATTTTAGGTTTAAATCAGTATGAAGAAGTATTGGTAAAGTATAGAAATGATAAAAACTTATACTTTAGAAATAAAAAAAGAATACAATAAAAAAGACCCGTATTGGTTACGGCTCTAACGAAAGCAATAATTGAAACCTTGAAGCCCAAGCTTTCAGTTGCACAGCCCACAACGCTGTTATGTTAAGTTTAGAACAATGTAAAACCATTTTACAACAACAAGGAAACAAGTACACAGAAGAAGAAACAAAACAAATTAGAGATTTATTACTGGAGTTAATCGAATTCCAAAACATTCACGTAAACAAAAATTTTGACTATGATAAAGAAAGCGGCATTAATGGCGAGGGTTTCGAGTGATGAACAAGCCAAAGGATATTCATTAGATGTACAATTAGATAGCTTAAACAAGTATTGTGAACGCAATACAATAGCCATTGCCAAAGTGTTTAAAGAGGACTATTCCGCTAAAACATTTGACAGACCCGCTTTCAAGGAATTTATTACTTATTTAAAAAAGAATAAGGGTGCAATTGATGTACTCTTATTCACCTCATGGGATAGGTTCTCTCGCAATACTGCCGAGGCTTATATGATGATTAGTGAGTTAAAAAAGCTAGGAGTACAAGCACAAGCCATTGAACAACCCCTTGATATGGCTATACCCGAAAATAAAGCCCTTTTAGCTTTCTACTTAGCACTACCCGAAATTGACAATGACAGGCGTTCTATTAAAATAAACGGAGGTATCAGAGGCGCGAGAAAACAAGGGCGTATTACTTGTTCTGCACCTAGAGGGTATTCAAACAAAAGGGATGAACAGAACAAGCCTATTATTGTTCCTAATGAGGAAGCTGCACCCATTGCCAAAGCTTTTAGAGAAATAGCCAAAGGAGTGGCTATGCCAATAATAAAAGAACAGTTAAAAGAGCAAGGAGTAATTGTATCAAGAACGCAACTTTATGTAATGTTTCGTAACCCAATGTATTATGGTTATATAAAAGTCCCCGCAGGAGAAAATGAAAACGAATACCTTACAAAAGCAGTACACGAGCCTATCATATCAGAGGACGTATTTAACCAAGTACAAAACAGATTATACAAAAGGAGAATTGAAACCAATAAGCATAGTGTAATAACTCAAAAGGATGAATTACCATTAAGGGGTATTTTAGTTTGTAACCATTGCGGAGGTCATATTACAGGTAGTGCTTCACGAAGCAGAACAGGTAAAAGACATTTTTATTACCATTGTAATAGCTGCAAAAAACAAAGGTACAAAGCCGATTTAGCCAATGAAGCAATGGAGAAAATTTTAGCAGACTTTAAATTTTCAACTGACATACAAAATTTATATCAGGCATTACTCAAAGATACCATAGGTATCAATACCAATAGAGATGTAAAGAAAATAAAGGATTTAAAGGAGCAAATTAGTCAACAAGAAACACGTTTACAGAACTTACAAGATATGTTAGTAGATAACAAAATAACCCATTCGGATTATGCTAACATGAGAAAGAAATATGAGGAACTAAAAAGCGATTTAGTACAGCAACTTGATACGCTGCAACAAAACGATACTTTGCTAATTCAGAAAATAGAAAAATCAATCAAATGGGTATCGAATCTTGAAAATATCTATCAAACCTGCGATGTAAGGGGTAAAGGGCTTTTATTAGGTTCGATATTCCCCGAAAAGTTGAGTTTTGATGGTTTTAAATGTCGAACCACAAAAGTAAATGAATTTGTGAGGCAAACACTCAATATTGACAAGGGTTTCAAAGGGACAAAAAAAAGACAACTCTCAAATAATTTGGAGTTGTCCTGTCTGGTGGAGGCAACAGGATTCGAACCTGTGACCCTCTGCTTGTAAGTTGGTAATCAGATATTTATGAAAATACGGAGAAGTTTCCTAATACTCCCAATTACTAACAACCATAACTATGTTTATCATACATTTAAGCTATATGCTAGTAACTTAGTTATGACTACCTGACTTATAAAAATTATACCGGTTATCTTTTGGTTATATCAAACTTATAAACCAGAATATGAACCAATTATCGGTATTTAAAAACACAAAAGTAGGGATTAAAATAGTCCTCTACACAAGCAAGAAAAACAAGCAGAACCTTTCACCAATAATGCTTCGTTTAACTGCTGATGGAAAACAAAAATATATTTCCTTAAAACTACAAATTGAAGAAAACGATTGGGACTTTAAAAATTCTAAAGTAAAAAGTTCACACACTAATTCAAATGAATACAATGCAATTATAGCCAACGCCTATAATGATGCCGAACAGAACTATTTAAAGTTATTTAATAAAGTAGAATCAAGTTTATCAAATGTTCAAAATGCAATAAGAGTAAAAGCAGATAAAAAAACGGTAGAAGATGTAATTAAAGATAGAGTAAAACATTTTGAAAAACTATCAAAATTTAGTTCAGCAGAAATATTGAGTTACACCCTGGTAATAATGTCTAGACCATTGAGAGAATGTAAAATTGATAAAATAAGCGAAGATTGGGTAAAGAAATTTATAGAAAACATAACAACACAATATAATTTTAAAGGTAATGGTGTTTCAATCTATTTACGTTCTCTTAAAGCGTGTTTTCGTGACTACTATGGAAAAGAATCTCACTTAGTTAGTGAATACTTTAAATTTAGTAAATTAACTTCCACAGATACACCAAAACGAGCCATTACAACTGATAGAATAAAGAAATCTGTTGATTTAAAATTTGAAGCTGATACCAATTTAAATAAAAGAGGTTTAGGAATATATCAGCAAGAACTTTCATTAGCGGCTTTAGAGCGTTCAAGAAATGTTTTTATTCTATCTATATTATTAAATGGAATAAATTTTAAAGATTTAGCATTACTCAAAAAAACAGATGTTATTGATGGCAGAATAGAATGGTGCAGAAATAAAACCGGTTCAATTCATACAGTAGTAATAACAGATACGATAAAAAAATTATTAGACAAATTAAAAACTGATAATGAAATGTTGTTGCCAATTATTACTGATACAAAATATATAAATAACTTTGAAACTAAGGCATTTTACGTTTACTATAAAACTAAACTCAAAAGGCATAATGCTAATTTAAAAAAGTTAGGTAAATTAATTGAAATAGATACACCACTTACAACTTATGTAGGTCGTCATTCATTTGCTACTATGTTAAATGATAATTCGGTGAGTTTATCTGTTATACAACAAGCCTTAGGCCATTCAAATATAAAAACAACACAAGCATATCTATCAAAAATTGATAATACTAGAATGGACGAAGCAACAAATAAAATAACCGAGTTGATTGGAATGTAAATAGACTTATTAAAATAAATAACGTATAATAAATGTTGTACTGTTATTACTTTATACATTTTTGTTTATACCTAAAGTTTTTATTTCACCATCAGCATCTGTAATTATTTTTAAATCAAATTTATTTTTTGATAATTCAATTATTTCTTCAGATATATTTATTACTTCATAATTCATTTTAATTGTTCTCGCTTTCGTTTTTATTTTTTATATCATAAAGGTCTATCTGTGCTATATGAGTTTCATTATTATAGTATTCTCCTACATCTTCAAGAGATTTAATTTTACTGTTGTAAAATTTTTTTAAAGCCTCACTATATAGTTCTGATTGGCTGATTGGTTTAGAATTATTCCAACTTAAATCGTTTAACATTTTCTGTACTAAAGAATTGATATAAGCTGGAATTGATACCAATATTTTTATTTTTTTATCGTTGTTCATCTGTCATTCTCTCTCTATTTTATTTTTTTACTTCTTTATCTATCATAATTGTTATGTTGTTTTAGATATATAGTATATCTCGTATATCTCCACCCAGTAAAGCGGCTGCTTTTTATTTAAAAATATTTGCTTAGTAAAATATTATGTTGTACTTTTATGATATATGATAAAGAAAGAAACGAGCTTTGAAAAATACAAGCGTATCCAAACTAAAATGAATAGCAATAACACACCTAAAAACATTGCTAAGTGTGATAGAGGATTAAATCAATTTAGCAGGAATGATAAAATAGAAATTCTACTAGAAATAATTGAACAATAAATTTTTAAAAATAAAAACCTACCCTATGAAACCAGAAAATGCAAGACCCCAAAATTTTAAAGTTGACAAAGTAATTTACACTTCGCCTGATGGTCATTTCTCCATTGCTAAAGGAGAATGGACAGAAGATGAAATGACTCGTTTTGCTATGCGATGGAATGGAGATATAAACGACCCTGATGATAAAGGCTATCCATCAGTTTTTTCTCACCCTATGTGGTTCCAATTGCCTTACGATTTGAAAGATATGTTGACAGTGCTAACGGCACATAGTAATGTATTGATATAACAAGTTATCAATTAGATTTAAATAAAAAAGCCAACTATTAATAGTTGGCTTTTTTGTTACTTATATTTTTAATTTATATAATGATATTTTGTGTTTTAGATTCAATTATCTTGAATTTATAAAGAATACTATCCTTTATAAAATCATATTGTTCATTTTTTATTACTCTATATTTTTCTAGTTCAAATATTCCTACTTTACTTGTATTATAATTTTCATAACGAATTAAAATTTTTGTTTTATATAAAATGCAATTTTTATTAGAAAAAATATTCTTTTTAAATTGAAAATATAAAGTATCTTTTAAATCTATAACCCTGTATAGTGAGTCTACTATCATATCAGTATTCATTTTATACTCTGTTTTAGTATTCAAGTCATAATATTTATAAGTATGTGTTAGACTGTCATAACTAGCTATTGAATGGCTAAGAAAAATTTCTTCTACAGTTTGTTGTTTTTGAATTTCTTTTTCAACTGTTTCTTTTTTACAGCTACCAAATATTAAACTTGATGCGATTGCTATTACTAAAAATATTCTTTTCATAATGTTTTAATTTTATTTATATATATTAATCGTAAATATAAATAATATACTAATCCACTGGCTATTTACAGCTTATTATTCAGCGTTTTATGGCGAAAATCAGGTTTGAACTTTTACTTTTGTTTTTACAAAACATTAATAAAACTATTTATTTATTAGTTGTAGCCATTACTTACTAGCAAATCGAAAGATTTAACTGTCGTTGTTGAAAGATTTCTTTTAGTTACTTTAATGTTTTTCATAATTTTGATACATAATATTAAAAGTATGAGCACTATTATAAAATTTGGAGATTGGATTGTCGATGAAGATGGAATAAGTAATGAATTATATGATTATCACATTCCAAAAGATGATTTGTGGGACTCTAAAGAATTTGAATATACTGGCCCATTAATATGGGATTGGTTAATTCATATAACTGAAAAAGCTTGGATTACAAAAGATAATGTAAAAGATTTAAATACTGCTTTTGTTTTTGCTCAAGATTATTTCAAATCTTTGAAATTGTCTAACGTAGATGATGTGTCATTAGCACAAACATTATATATTCAACAACAAATTATTGATATAAAGGAAGATGAAACACCAAATGATAAAGGAACTAAATTAGTATCCGGTTCTCCTAATGAATCAATTAAAAAATATCTTAATGCTAGAAATAATATTAAATATTTACCGTAATTTTATTTCCAAGCATTCAAATAATCTTCTTCACTGATACCTTCTGGTAATTCATCATCAAAATCATTATCCTTAATCAATTCAATATTCAAATTGACTGTTATACTATCAATACTTTCTTTTTCCTTTTGTATTCTGTTATTAGTTATTTCATCAAACAATTCTTTTTGTTTTAATTGTTGTTCTTTTTGTTGTTCAAATCTTTCGTTGATTTCTTTCAAATTGTTATTATCACTATTGTTATTTTTAACGATATAGCTGGCTATATCAACTGTTTTCGCTTTGTTTAAGGAGTTTGTTTTGTTTTTGCGCAGTTCTATATCCTTTTCGTATTTTAATGCCTTATAATCGACATTTAATAAATCATTTTCATTATCAACTTCCATTGTATTTTCTACTTTAAATAAATCCGCTTTTGTTACTTTAATTTTCTTAGGTGAAATGGTTTTGATGCTATTGTTTTTGATTTCCTTGTTATATCTTTTTACTGTTATTTCGGATATGTTAAGTTGTTTAGCTATTTCTTTTAATTTAAGTCCTAAATTTTTAAGTTCAATTACTTTATTGATTTGACTTTGTTTAGCTATTGATTTTAAATTATTATCTACACCCAGGTTAAAGTATTTGTGTGATTTCTCTACTTGTAAAATGGTTGTAGGTTTCTCTGGATAGAATGCAAAGTTGAAGTTATTTATGTTAACCGGTTTAGTTGAATTATCATTTATATTTTTTAAATAAAAGTTGTATTCAAATGTTAATTCTATTTGTACATCTGATTTATTTACTACAGTGTATTTATTTGGTGATAAGTAAGTATTTATTGTTTCGTATTGTTTTGTTTCTATACCTTTTTTATTTACTAGGATTTCTCTTGGCCCAATATTCCTTTCGGTTTTTATAATTTGAGCAGTTTCTAAAATAGTAATGATTTCGTAATACTTTTGATAAATATTTTTTAAGTGTAGTGAATTGATTGCTACGTTTTTTGTAGCAGCTAATTCAATTAGCTTGTAAATAATAACGATGTAAGGATTTTTAAATTTTTCTTGTGTAGTTAATAGTAAGAATAGATTTTGTGGTATTTTCATTGGTTGTTTTTGTTGTGGTTTATTTTTTAAAGCTGGTGTTATAGTTTTCGAACGCTATAACACCCTAAAGAACCACTAACTTTAGTTGCTTATCTTATATACTGGATATTAAAAGGCGAGTTTTTAACTATTTGAAAAATAATTTATAACTAATACAAAATCAGTTAAATAAAATTAAAAGGTATCAAAAAGTATCACATAAAAGGTATCAGATAAATTAGTTAATTGACTTAAGTATCGGATAAACAAGAAACAAGGAAACACAATTGAAGTTAAAATTTAAAAGCGCTTGCGCAAAAAAGGTATCAGATAAATCATCTAATTAATATAATATATAAAATCAATTAGCTACTTTATGTGATACTTTTTTACAATTTAGCCCTACAGGGCACTTATGTAAATACTATCAATATTTATTTTTCGGTGTAGATGCTATTTAAATATATTTAAGCTATCAATTAGATATTCTTGCATATCATATTAAACTCATTATACATCAGCGTAAGCAATCATTTATTATAATTTTATTTTTGATTAATTTAATTGATGTATTAAGTTGATATAGCAATCTATATCTTATTTAAACTTTTAATTGATTTGATAAAATAATTGTTTAAACTATTATACATAGGCGTAAGCAATAATTTATTATGATTTGATGTATTATATTATTTAAATAGTTTATATCATTATACACCGATTAAATATATTAAGCCATTATACATCAGCGTAAGCAATAAATTATATTATCTTATTTGTTTTTGCACAAGTGCGTTTAAATTTTAACTTCAATTGTGTTTCCTTGTTTATTATTTATCTGACCCTTTATAAGTGAGATAGCATAAATATTACTATAAATAATTGTATGATTAAACGAATATCAATATTTGTTATAGCAATTGTTTTGATTTTACTTGTTATTAGTTGTCCAAACAATAAAACAAGCCGATATAACCTGTTATATCAATATAATACAAGTAATTTTAAGCAAAAAGAGCTTAAACAAACCTCACCAACTACATATACTAAGCAAATTTCGACAATAGAGGCTAAAAACGGCTCATCTGGAGCAACTTTACAAGTAAATAGTACAATAAGCTATCACAAGGTAATTAAACGCGATACGGGTCAAATAAGGCGATTTATCGATAAAAAGGCCAATTTTGAGGCTATTTTGGTCAATGATTCAACCCTAATTGTAAGCAAAATAACAGTTGATAGCTTAAATATTGAGCTCAAAAACGATGTAATAACAGTCAATACACAAGATACATCAACTGTTATCACAAAGATTGAAGGAATTGTTATTAAAAAAAGAAATAACTGGTTCCAACGTAACTCATTTTACTTAGGGTTAGTAGTTGGGCTTGTAACAACAATTATTTTAGTTAAATAAGTTATTTAATTAATGAATAGTAGTGTTCATCAATACCTATATTACTGATAGCTTCACTAAACTGTACAAATTCACATTCATCGATTTGTCCACTTTCTAATCTCCAAGCAAACCTTCCTAAATGGTTTATAAAAACTTGGTCTAATGGGTAAAAACTAAAATCTCTTGCACTCCTTGCAAGAAATACAACTAAATAAGGGAAGTTATCGTAAACACCATTTGTATAAACTAAATAATCTAGATAAGCTTTGTAAAAAGGAGCTTCCATAGTTTTACCTTCTTGTAAAGCATTAATAAAACTATTTTTTGTTTCATTTACACTTTCATTATGACTGTAAATATATTGATTATACATTTTAACTTTATCAGCTTCTGTAAAACTAGGCTTTACATAGGGTTCAGAGCCACCAAACAATGAATTAACATTAGTAGTTATAGGTTGAACAGGAACATAATTTATAACTCTATTAGCACCTTCAATAAGTTTAATTAAACCACTTCTAATACTATTATCGTAATCATCATTAACATCTTCAATTTGCCTTTTTTCTATATCAACTAAATCATCATCTTTTCTATCAGCAATTTTTAAAACTTCACTGTTTAAAAAAGCAGCACATAGGTTTAAAACTTGTCCAGGACTATATACACCTGATTTCATAAACGAAATAATAACTTTTACTTCATCGAATTTTTTTGATGCTAATATTAACTCAGTCAGTTCTTCTGTACTTTTTGTTAAATAGCTTAAATGTAAACTACTTGTTGTAACCTCACTGTTACTTTTGGTTTGAGCCGGAAATGAATCAACAGCTTTTTTTGGATTTTTATTTTCCATTTTTAAATAACCCTTATTTTATGGGTTGTGCCCGAACCAGGAACATTTAACCAGGGACGACCATTTTAATATAGTGAGTGAGCACTACAAGCAGGATGTTTATATCATAACATTTTAGAACTACAAAATTATGGTCAAGGTCTACTAGTACCAAAAATTTGTGTTGAATTGATTGCTGCATTTTTATAATTAAAGATAATCAACAGATACACTGATTATTAAAATTATCAATAAATATTTTAATCGTAAAATAGTACAGTTAACGGTAAAAAATCGTTTGAATTTATGCTAGTATTTAGAAACAGAAGTAGAGGTTAGGCGGTATATGTTTCATTTAGCCTTTCAAGTTATATGAACTAGGATATAACCAGTTAATTTTTGACATAAAAAAAGCACTTATATTTTAGTATAAGTGCTTGATTACCAAAGTGGAGGCAACAGGATTCGAACCTGTGACCCTCTGCTTGTAAGGCAGATGCTCTGAACCAGCTGAGCTATGCCTCCATTTCCGTTTGGGGAGTGCAAATATAAAATTACCCTTAAATAACACAAGTGTTTTTTTATATTTTTTCAAAAAAAGTGTTCTACTTCCTAGTAATCTTAGCAATACAATATAGTACACTTTGGTAAAAGTGTGCATTTCCTGCTAAAATTATATCAATTTAATGCTGCTATTTTGCAGGTAAACACCAAATGTATTGAAACCCGTATTTAAAATATTACTCATTTCGTCCCTCGTTATTGCTATGCTCATAACGGCTGCCGGAGCGTATTTAATCAATAACAAAAAAATACTGACTGCTTTTGTACTGGAAAAAATCAATAAAAACTTAACGGCCGAATTACAAATAGAAGGCAGTGATGTAACCATATTCAAAAACTTTCCCAATATTAGTTTGGATTTAATTGGTGTATCCATTAATGAAAACAACAAAACCCTGTTTAAGGCTAACCATGTGTATTTAGGCTTTAATATTGAAGACATTATTAATAAAAAATACCATATACAAGTTATTAAAATAGATAGTGGTTTAGCCAACCTGGCTATTGATGAAAACGGAGTTTCTAATTTCGATATTGTTAAAAAAACAGAAGCTACCGGAAGTGGAAGTAGTGATACCACTCAATTTTTATTGGAATTAGCCCAGGTAAATATGGAGAATTTTGAACTGAAGTTTCAAAACAAACAAAGCAAGCAAATAACCCATTGTTTTATTCACGAAGCCAATTTTAAAGGAAAACTAAGTGCCGATGTTTTTGAGCTACAAATAAGCTCCAAGGCTATGGTGTATAAAATAAGCAATGATGGACTTAATTTTATAAAAGATAAAAACACCGAGATAGAAGCCCGCATCAAGATAGACAATACAAAAAAAACGTATGCATTTACCGATGCTAAGCTAAAAATAGATGAACTGGACTTACTGTTAAACGGTCGTTTAAAAGAAACCGAAAAAGGCAATGATATAAGAATGGATTTCAATGCAAAAAAAATAAGCATTACCTCACTCCTATCCATTTTACCTATTCAATTACCTGCAGAGGTATTGGCTTATAAAACGAGTGGCAATGTATATTTTAAAGGTGGTATTAACGGACTGATATCAGCTACCGGTATGCCAAACATAAAGGCAAGCTTTGGTATAAGCAATGGCAAGCTGAACAACGAAAAGTTAAACATAGCCTTAAACAATATTTCGCTGGTAGGTGAGTTTAACAACGGTGCTAAACAAACCATGGAAACAAGCACCTTAACTTTAAGAAACATAAAAGCGCAATTACTCAACGACCAGTTAAGTGGCGATATAATCATTCATAACCTGAGCAAACCACAATTGGACCTCAGCTTAAACGGCAACTTAAATTTAGAAAATGTATTTAAGCTGTTACCTAACAAGAGCATTGAAAAAATTAGTGGCTCTGTTGTTTTCGACACCAAAATAAAAGCCAACTTACAAGAGACTGATGCCAGCAGAATATGGAAACAAGCAGGCAACTATGGTAAATTTGATTTAACCTTAAATGAATTAAAGCTAACCGGTCTTGATAAAACCATTAGTAACTTAAAAGCCAATTTTGCTTTAAACGGAGCTAACTTACAGGTAGAAAACTGCTCGCTTAATTTAAACCAGACTGATGTAAGTATAAAAGGAAATTTAATGAATTTCTTGGGTTATTTATTTACAGCCAACGAAACACTGAATGCAGAGATTAGCTACAAAAGCAACTATGTTGATTTAGCCCACGTGGTGTTTTTACCCACCAATAATAACAAGGATAACAAAGAGAAAACCAACACCGTTGCCAGTAAATACAACTTGCCTAAAAACATTAAACTAACGCTTACAGCCAGCATTACTAAACTTAAATACAATCAGTTTACGGCTAGTAACGTAGAAACAAAATTGCAAATTTTGCCCATGCAAATAATTATAGAAAACACAAGGTTTAATGCCTTTAACGGCACACTTAGCTTGCAAGCAAAAATTGTAAATAGCGCACAGGGCAACTATTTTATTGAAAGCAAATTTGATATAAAAAATATAAACTTAACTGAAGCTTTTAAACAATGTGATAACTTTGGGCAAAACAATATTACCCATCAAAACATAAGTGGAACTTACAGCGGAAGCATTGATATGGCCAGCGTTTGGGATGAAAACCTAAACTGCAAAAAGGATAAAATTTTAGCTTTTGTAAAAGTACAAATAAAAAATGGGCAGCTAATTAATTACAAACCAATGGAAGCGCTGAGCAAATACATAAGCCTTTCTGATTTGCAAAATTTAAAATTTGCCGACTTAAACAATACGCTGGAAATAAAAGACCAAACCATTTTGATACCTAAAATGCAAATTGATAACAATGCATTGAACATAACCTTAAGTGGCAGTCAAAACTTCGATAATTTTTTAGATTATAATTTAAAACTTAATTTAACCGAGTTATTAAAGAAAAAACTTAAGCCTAAAGACAATGCTTTTGGCGAAGAGGATGAGAAAACAAAAGGAATTAATTTGTTTCTGAATATGCGCGGACCTATTGACCAGTTAAAAATTACGTACAACAAAACGGATGTTAAAACCAATATAAAAGAGAATATAAAAAAAGAGGGACAGAGTATAAAGGAATTAATTAAAAAAGAATTTGGCACTCCTACCGACAATAAAAACACCGACAAACCAAAAGAAAAAAGCAATGACAATGATGACCTTGAATTTGAACAAGAATAAAGCCCTTTTACTCACATTATTTATAGCCAGTACCTATATAGCGCAAGCACAAAAAAACACCGTAAGCAAATACAATTTTTATGCTACCCTTGGCGCTGTATTCAATGGTTCTATTAACTCTTCAAGCAGCAGTGAAATGGCTAACCAGGGACAAACCTATAAACAATACCAGGACTCTGTAACCAAACTGGAAACATGGCGCTTAACCTTCAGCGTTTCAGCCGGTATTATTTATAAACTGAATCGTGATTTATCGTTACAGGCAGGATTAAGTTACCTGGTATTGGGCCATCAAAGACAATTAAACAATTTAAAATATTTAGATGCTACTTATCCGGGTATAGGAAGTGGTTTAGGTAATGGCCGCGTTATAGACCAAACCAATACAGAACGTAGTATTGATTTAAACTACCGTTACCAATACCTGCAAATTCCTATTATGTTTAACTACCAGTTTGATGCACGCCATTCGCATAAATTAAATACATCAATTGGTTTAGGTTTAGGTATCAATACGCTGTTAAAACACGACATCAATGCAGTATTAAGTAAAGGCTATACCATTGATTCGGAAAAGGAGTTTTTTATTGACAGCACAGGTTACAAAGCCAGTACTTTTACGGCCAATTTATTAGTAGGTATGCGTTTCGATTACAACTATACCAAAGACTTAAAATTTATGTGTCAGCCACAACTGGCTTATTACCCGGCTTCGGTTAGCAGTAATCAAATGGAAGCAAATCCTTGGTACTTTAATTTTAACGTAGGTATTATTTATACGCTTGATAATTTAAGTAAGTGATTAACCGCTTAAACATACGTGTTTATGGCCTTTTGCTCAATGACCAGCAGGAAATACTGGTTGTTGACGAACAAATAAATGATTTTAAATTTACCAAATTCCCGGGCGGAGGATTAGAGTTAGGCGAAGGTATTGCAGATTGTTTACAAAGGGAATTTATGGAAGAGTGTGAGTTGGCTATCCAAGTCGACAAGCATTTTTATACCACCGATTTTTTTCAGGTAAGTGCTTTCAGACCCACTGATCAGCTAATATCTATTTATTATTGGGTAAACCCGCAAAACAAACCTTTTCATATCAATCTCAACACCATTACTTTAAACCTGGATGGCAAAATAGAAATACTCCAGTTTAAATGGATAAAGCTGGCTGATTTAGATGAAAACATTTTCACTTTCCCAATAGATAAGCTAGTTTGCAGTATGTTAAAAAAAATGTAATAAATTATCATTAAACTAATTGGGTAAATTTGTTTATTTGCTTCATGGATTTAAAAGGAAAAATATTGCAATCATTGCCTTTAGTTACTGGGCAAGGCAAAAATGGCCCATGGCGTAAACAAGAATTTTTAATAGAAACATTAGATCAATATCCTAAAAAAGTACTTTTTAGTTTATGGTCAGATAAAATTGATCAAAACCCATTTAGTATAGGTCAGGACGTTGTTGTTTCATTCGATGCAGAGTCGAGAGAATACAATGGCCGTTATTATACTGAATTACGTGCATGGAAAGTAAGTGCAGGTGGTCCTGCTAACAGCAACCCGGCACCACAAAACACAAATACCAACGATGATATTCCGGTAGGTATGTCGTTTAGCAACGATGATAACGCAAGTGATGATTTACCTTTCTAAAAAATATTACTAATACCTTAAAAACCATTGCCCGAAAGCAATGGTTTTTTGTTGCATTTTACTTTCCATTTCAACTATTCATAATAAGCATTTAATTTTTAACTTGCACCGCATTACATGAAACCAAACGATATAGTAATTATTGGAGCAGGACCTGCAGGCTGTAGCACTTCTCTTTTCCTTGCCAAACATAAAATACCCCATACCATAATAGATAAAGCTGTTTTCCCGCGCGATAAAGTGTGTGGCGATGCCTTAAGCGGCAAAGTTGTTTACGTAATGAAACAACTTAACAATAGTATGATTTATGATTACAACAATAATCCCAACCAGTTTTTACCTAGCTGGGGAGTAAAATTTGTAGCACCCAATGGCAAGTCTATTGATATTCCTTTTAAGTCGGATGTAAGCAAAGAAACGCATGCGCCTGGTTTTATCAGTAAGCGTATGGATTTTGATGCAAGCTTATTTAATCAGTTGGATAAAGAATATGCTACTGTTATTGAAGGAGCAGAAGTAAAAGAAATAGTAAAACACAGCGATGGTATTGATATAGAATATGTAAAGGATAACTTAACCCATACTATACAAAACATAAAACTAGTTGTTGGTGCAGAAGGCGACAGATCGATAGTAGCGAAGAAACTAGCCAATATAAAAAAAGAGAATGACCATTATTGTGCAGGTATCAGGGCGTATTACACAGGTGTAACGGAACTGCATAATCAAAACTTTATTGAGTTGCATTTTTTAGAAGAATTGCTTCCCGGTTATTTCTGGATTTTCCCTTTACCTAACGGACAAGCCAATGTAGGAGCTGGTATGTTAAGCTCATCGGTAAGTGCTAAAAATGTAAATTTAAAAAAGGATATGTTACGCGCCATTGCCAACAATCCGAAAATAAAGCACCGTTTTGCCAATGCTGAATTGGTAAGCCCTATACAAGGCTGGGGATTGCCTTTAGGCAGTAAGAAACGCGTAATCAGTGGCGATAACTTTTTACTGACAGGCGATGCTGCCAGCTTAATCGACCCTTTTACTGGTGAAGGTATTGGCAACGCCATGTATAGTGGCATGTTAGCCGCAGCACAAATTAAAAACTGTATAGCACAAAATAATTTTACTGCTCAATATAACCAGGCTTACGATACTGCTTTTTACGACAGGCAATGGGATGAATTAAAGTTAAGCCATACCATGCAAAAGTTATGTAAATATCCGTGGCTGTTTAATTTTGTAGTGAACAAAGCCCATAAAAACAAAGCCTTGCGCGAAACCATCAGCTGTATGTTTGAAGATTTGGACTTGCGTGCAAAACTTCGCAATCCGCTGTTTTACGTAAAGCTGCTCATTAACGATTAATTTGTATATTTGAATACCATTTTCAATCAATACGTGCCATGTTTGAACAACTGAGAAATTATTGGGGTAAGTTTATTTTAAGACGCAACTTAAAAGCTAAACAAACGCACCATTCTTTTATGCCTTTTGACAAAGCCAACGAAATTGGTATTATTTACAATGCGGAAAACATTGCAGACGAACAAAAGGTACAACAGTTTGCCAATGATTTAAGAGGCGAAGGAAAAAAGGTGTTTTTATTGGGCTTTATCAATCAAAAAGAATTACCCGCTAAACGCAAACCTCATATCAGTTCAGAATTATTTTGGCGCGAAAATTTAAACTTTTTCAACTTACCCAATCCTGATAAAATAGGTCGTTTTATTGATACTAAATTTGATATTTTATTCAATGTGTACCACGAAGAGCTATTGGCATTACAAGGCATTTCATCGTTGAGCAAAGCCAAATACCAATTGGGTGCACAAATGAGTTTAGCTACTGATTTGTTTGATATAACTATTGACACTGGCAGCAATAAAGATTTATATTATTTAGCCAAGCAAATGGAGCATTATATTAAGTCGTTATAAAACTAACCTCCGGCCTTTTTTACTTTGTAGTTTTCTTTCATTAAGTAGGCCAATATTTTATCCCTAAAATCGCCTTGTATCAGTATTTCGCCTTCTTTTACACTGCCACCTACACCACATAACTTTTTGAGTTTAGAACCCAGTTCGTTTAAATCGTCAGCCGTACCAATAAAACCTTTTACCACTGAAACAGCTTTACCAGCACGGTTTTTCTTGTCTAAATGTATACGTAAGTCTTGTTGGTTATTAGGCAATGTTTCTGCAGCTTCCTCTTGCTCAAAATCGTAGTTAAAATTATTATCGGTACTAAATACCACACCATTTACTTTTTTGTTTTTATTGCTCATAGGTTGCTTAATAAATGAAATACTTGGGCTTTAAACTGGGAAGCAAATTTCGCAAGTAAATTTAAATTTCAAAACAGTAAATTTTAGTTTAGCCTGCTATTACTTTTAGGTTTTGTTTAAAAATTTTAAAGGTAATTTTATCATCCAGCCAAATGGCTTCACCATCAATATTGGCTACTTCGCGCTCCGGCCTGCTTATGGTAATATCGCTGGTTTTAAAGGTGCTTACAAAAGGCAAATCACTTACATCGCCTTTAAATAGTTTATAGGCTATCAGCGGTACTTGCCATAACTTAAACGAACTAAATACGACCACATCAAACAAACCATCGTTATAAATTGCTTTGGGTGCAGCATAAGCATTGTTACCAAACTGGGTGCCATTACAAACACATATCATAAAAGCAGTAGCTGTATCAGTAGTGCCATTATAACTTAATTGATAGGCCCTGTTTTTATAGCTAATAAACTCCTTTAAAGTTATTTTAGCATAGGTTTTAAATCCGCGAGAGCCGGCAGTGGCAAACAAATTAGCTATATGTGCATCAAATCCTACTCCTGCTATATTGATAAAAAACTGGTTATTGGCTTTACAGGTATCTATGCTTTTTATTTTTTGTTCATTGATTAAAGCCAATGCTTTTTCGGGATTGGTTGGTATGTTTAACTCACGTGCTAAACCATTGCCACTACCCATGGGTATTACTGCAAAAATTTTATTGGTATTGGCTACATATTGTGCCACATTGTTAATGGTGCCATCGCCACCAACAGCTACTATTACATCGGCTTCCAATGCACTGGCTGCTGCCAAATGGTGGTTGCTTTCCTGACCCTGTGTATAAAATATTTTTATATCGTACACATTCTTATCTAATATTTTAAATATTAAATCAGGAATATGGGTTTTGCTTTTTCCACCCGATATTGGATTAATGATAAAATGAATTTTTTGCTTAACTATCAAAATACAATCTATTATTTATTGCCCGGCCCTGTCAAGTAATTGTGGAGGTAATTGCTTAGAGGCTTTAGCTCCCAATTGTTTTAAAGTCTCAAAACGACTAATAATATTTCCTTTTCCATCCACCAGTTTATTCATGGCATCAGCATAACCTGCTTTTGACTGATCAATTTTTTTTCCTACTTCAATCATGTCCTTTACAAAGCCTTCAAACTTATCGTATAAATCACCTGCTTTTTGGGCTATGTCTAATGCATTAGCACTTTGCCTTTCATAACGCCAAATACTTGAAACGGTACGCAAAGTAGCCAGTAAGGTTGAAGGACTTACTATGACTATATTTTTTTCAAAGGCATCGTTAAACAAACCTGCATCGTTTTGCACCGCTAAAGCAAAAGCGGGTTCAATGGGTATAAATAACAATACAAAATCGAGTGTTTTTATCTGGTGTATGTTCTGGTATGATTTATCGCCTAAGCCTTTTATGTGGGCACGTAGTGAAAGTAAATGCTCTTTGGCTGCTACTACTCTTACTTCATCATCTTCGGCTGAATAAAATTTTTCATACGCGGTTAACGATACTTTACTATCTATAATCAATGTTTTATTATCGGGTAAACTAATAATTACATCTGGCTGTAAACGCCTGCCTTCTTCGTTGGTATAGCTTTCCTGTACTTTGTACTCGCTGCCTTTTACCAGTCCCGATTTTTCTAAAATATTTTCCAGTATAAACTCGCCCCAATTGCCTTGTGTTTTGTTTTCGCCTTTTAATGCTTTGGTTAAGTTATTGGCTTCTTTGCTCATTTGCTGGTTAAGCTGCTGCAACATTTCCAACTGGTTTTTTAACGAAGCGCGTTCTTTGCCTTCGCTTATATAAACTTCGTTTACTTTCTTCTCAAAATCTTTTATTTTTTCGCCTAAGGGGTTTAACAACTCTCCTAAATTGTTTTTGTTTTGTTCGGTAAATTTTTGGCTCTTATCGTCAAATATTCTATTGGCTAAATTTTCAAACTCTTTTGTAAAACGTTCATTTAAGGTTGTTATTTCTGCTTTATGCTCTTCTAAACGTTTGAGTAAATTATGGCTTTCACTTTTTTCTGCTGTTAATTGGTTTGACAGTACAACGAGTCTTTCCTGCGCTTCTTTATAATCCATTCGCAATCCCATCAGCTCTTGCTTCACTATATTATTTTCTGATTGTAATGATGATTTGGCATTACTTTCTGTTAATACTTGTTGTTGTAATCCACTTATTAAATCGGTATTTTCAGTAGTTTGACTGCCCTGGCTTTTTTTAAACAGCCAACCGGCAAAAAAGCCTACCAACAAACCAATCACTAAAAATATAATATCCATATGCTGCCAATTAAGAAAGGGCAAATTAAATGTTTAAAAATGGAAGTTTGTTATGCTGTATATATTTAATTATTGGTCCATTTTTATAGCATAAAAAATCCCTTTACGTTTTCACGCAAAGGGATTCTTTTTAAAATTATTGATTGAAATTAATTAGCCATTTCGCTTACAAAGTGAATATGCATTAAATGCAAATCGTTTTTGGTAAACTCATCGCCAAACTCGCCCATAGCGGCTTCCAATACGTTTTCGTTGGTTTCTTTAAAGAAATCCATTACGTAACCTACGTTTTCTTCATCGGCTAAATCGTTTACATATTTTTTCAAGCTTAGTTTGGTACCTGAATATACTATGTTTTCTATTTCTGACAGTAAATCGTCCATAGTCATGTTCTGGCTACGGGCTATATCTGACAAGGCTATTTTTTTATCGATATTGGTAATAATAACTACCTTTTTAGCTGATTTATTAACTACTGATTTGATAACTACATCTTCGGAACGTTCTATTTCATTTTCCTTCACGTATTTATCAATCATCTCTAAAAATGGCTTACCATATTTTTGAGCTTTACCAATATTAACACCGGTAATTTTGCTCATTTCATCCATGGTAATAGGATACTTAAATGCCATTTCCTGCAATGAAGTTTCCTGAAAAATAATGTATGGTGGTAAGCCTTTGGCTTTGGCTTCTTTTCTACAAAGGTCTTTCAGCATGGCTAAAAGCACTTCATCGTAAACCATTTCTATTTGCCCACTGTCATCATCGTCATCCGTGTATCTTTCAAACTTGGTATCAAGCGCTATATCAAACTTGGTTGGGTTTTTAATAAACTCTTCGCCCTTTTCGCTTACACTTAATAAACCGTAGGTTTCAATGTTTTTACTTACTTGTCCGTTTAACAACAAACCTCTTATTACCGATTTCCAGAAATTTTCTTCTTTGTCTTTTCCTTTGGCAAAATAAGGCGACTTATCTAAGCCACCCAATTGTACTTCGTGGCTTTTTTTGCCCACCAACATATCAACGGTGGTTTTAAGTATATGCTTACTTTTGGTTGAGTTAATGGTTTGTAATGCTAAAACAGCTTCTGCTCTGGCATCCGTTTTTTCTTTCGGATGTTTACAGTTATCGCAACGGCTATTGCATTTACCATCATCGTATTCTTCGCCAAAATAGTTCAGCAAAAACTTACGCCTGCAAGCGGAGGTTTCGGCAAATGCCTGCATTTCAAATATTAAAAGCTCCCCTATTTCTCTTTCGGCTACGGGTTTATCTTTTAAAAATTTTTCTAATTTTTCTGCATCGGCCGGGTTATAAAACATAACACATTCGCCATCCAAACCATCTCTACCCGCTCTTCCTGTTTCCTGGTAATAGCCTTCTATACTTTTTGGAATATCATAATGGATTACAAACCTAACATCGGGCTTGTCTATACCCATACCAAAGGCAATAGTTGCTACTATTACATCGGAGTCTTCCATCAAAAACTTATCCTGATGGCTTGCTCTTACTTTAGCGTCTAACCCGGCATGGTAAGGTAAGGCTTTGATGCCATTGGCCTGTAAAATACTCGATATTTCTTCTACCTTTTTACGGCTTAAACAATATATAATGCCTGATTTGCCTGACATACGTTGTTTAATGTAAGAAACTATTTCTTTCATTGCTTCGCCCTTTTTACCTTTTGAGCGAACATCGTAATATAGGTTATTTCTATTGAATGACGATTTAAAAACAATCGCATCAAGCATTTGCAAATTTTTCTGAATGTCTTGCTGTACTTTTGGAGTAGCTGTAGCGGTTAAAGCCATTACCGGAACATCTTTTATTTCCTTAATCATAGCCTTAATTCTGCGGTACTCCGGTCTAAAATCATGACCCCACTCTGAAATACAATGTGCCTCATCAACAGCCACAAATGATATATTGATTGATTTTAAGAAATCTATCGTTTCGTCTTTCTTTAATGTTTCGGGTGCTATATAAAGCATTTTGGTTTTACCCGCAGTAATATCGCGCTTTACGGTAGCTATTTCTGTTTTATTGAGTGATGAATTTAAAAAATGAGCTACCTGCTCGCTGCCAAGTGATCTGATTGCATCTACCTGATTTTTCATCAAAGCTATTAATGGAGAAATAATAATAGCTGTTCCTTCTTTAATTAAGGCCGGTAATTGGTAGCATAACGACTTACCGCCACCGGTTGGCATAATAACGAACACATCGTCACCATCCATTAGGGTTTGTATAATTTGTTCTTGCTCGTCTTTAAAGCCCTCAAATCCAAAATATTTTTTGAGCGCCCCTTTTAAGTCAACAGTACTTTTACTCTTACTTGCCTTTGCAGGACTTTTGGCCTCTACTTTTTTTGCACTTGTTGCCTTTTCTTTCACACTTTTCTCTGCCTTCATTTTTTGTATTATTAATTAATAAAAAAGTACGCTAATTTAATACAGGTATTTGATTTATCGAAATTATTATTGATAAAATATTTGTCATAAAAAAAACATGTCAGCACTGCCAACAAATAGCTAGTTATAAGCAAATTATGCCTTAAATTAAATGTTTACTTGAGTCAATGTTTAACCAAATTTTAAAAGGAATTATGATTGTGTTTACTATAAAGTTTATTTTGTGTGCAGTTATTTTGTAATGGGCTTATGCTTTAAAATACAAATCGCCTTGTTCGTAGCTAATGCATTCATTTTCGGTTAGTAAAGTCAATTGGTCGTTTTTTAACCCATAAGGTTTATAGTTTAACGGACTTAATAAATCAAGTATTGCTTTTCTGTTTTCGCCATTGCTTATTTCTATTTGAATAAGGGGCTTAAATTTGGCAATGGTATTCATTAAATCAGGGAACAGGTAAACTTCGTACCCTTCTACATCGCATTTTATAAAATCTAGTTTGGTAATGGAAGCAAATAACTCGTCCGGTATTTTCATTTCTGCTTCAAAGGTTTCTAAACCTGTACCATTTTCTTTTTCGGCTAAAACATGGGTTAAACCATGTCTGAAAACACCATCAATAATGGGTGTTCCCATTGTTATTTTTTTATTCTCGGCTCCTAACGCTACCTGGTGTAATTGAATATTTGGTAATGCAAACTTATGTGCATTGCGCTTAAATACATTGGCAAATAAAGGTACTGGCTCAATGGCAAATACTTTTCCTGTTTTGCCACAAAGTCTGGAAATATTGGTACTGTAATAACCAACATTGGCCCCTATATCAATACAAACCCAGCCTTCTTTCACCATTTTTTTCAAATAAAACAGCTCGGGGTACTTTGCTTTTAATAGTCCGGCATTGGTTGCTCTTAAATACACATCGCTTACAATGGAAAGGTAAGCTTCTAAACCAAGGGTTTTAAGTAAAAATGTACGGATTGTTTTTTCTATCATCTTTTATTTAATTTCTTCAAAGTCAACATACTCTCCCATATTGGAGCTATTTCCTTTAGTTTTTTTGTTGGCTGTTGAAGGTCCATTTACTTTTACTTCACTATCATCTGTATCCTGATCAAATTTGGGCGCTGCTGTATATGATTGTTTAAAATTAAACAAAGTACCAAATATAAACCTGGATGCTGCATAAAATATAAATAGATAAATAAGAAATTTAAACATGACCTTATTTTATAATAGATGAGCAAATATTATTTCAAAAATGATGCTAAAAAAGAAAAATGCTTATTAATTTAATTTGTTAGTTCACAACGCATTGATTAAAAGATAACTTAATTTCATTTAAACACTCTCTTTTATACACGTAATCGTGTCATAATTATTACACGTTATTGTTCTTAAACTTTAATTTCCGGTAATATTTAAAAATACCGGTATTGGTCAATACTCTTATTAGCTTTACTTTAGTCCATATAACCGGGTACATAGCTAAATTTTTTAATGCTATTATAAATGGAAAAGTGGTCCACCCAAAATGGATGTACTCACTGTAACCTTGCATACGCTTGTGGTAGGAGGCTCCCTGAACATCGTAATAGGCAATAATGGTATCTATATAGGTTGTTTTAGCTGCAAAGCTTTTAAAGTACTTGGCAAACCACATATTATCGGCCAGTAGTTTATATTGTGTATCGTACAAACCTATGCGTTCAAATGCTTTTTTATGGGTAAATGCCGCCTGATGGCAAATAGCGTATCTGCTAAAAAAATCGCTGTATTGTACGGGCTGTCCGTTTAAATAATTAACTCCTGTAGGTTCATTAATGGTTTGCACTTTACCATAAATAAGCTCCTTGTCAGCGTACTCTTTATTTTCGAAAATGTTTTTGAGTACGTCTTTATTGTATAATAAATCGCCTGCATTTAAAAAGTATATCCACTCGCCTTTGGCTGCTTTTATGCCTTTGTTCATGGCATCGTAAATGCCTTTATCGGGTTCTGATATAATGGTGCCTGTTTTACTTTGAAACTGTTTGGCAACGGTTAAGGTATTGTCTTTTGAGTTTCCATCAACCAACACAAACTCGAAATTCTGATAGCTTTGCTCCATGGCTGATTGCCATGTTTTAGCCAACAATTTTTCTGCATTAAAAGTAACGGTAACTAAACTAATTAAGGGGTTTGCCATTTCTTGCTCCTAGAATTTAGGGCAATTGCACTTTTTGTTACGGGCAATTCCCTTTTTACTACTGCACGATGTTACAGTGCCTAACAAGGCTATAACGACTAGTATACAAATAGTTAATTTATAATATTTCATACTGCAAATTAAAAATAATTGCTTTAACTTAAAAAAATTACTTTTGCCAATATACTATGAGTGAACAAGACGACAATAAGGAAATTCAGAAAAGTTATGCAAAATATGCAAAATTTATGGCTTTACTAGTAGGTGCTATTGTAGTAATGCTTGTATTTACTTATTTGGGTAATTGGGCTGACAAGCACTGGCAGTTTAAAAGACCCATTTTAACAATGGTTGGTTTGTTTATTGGTTTAGCCATTGGGTTTTACAATTTAATTAAGGGTATTCAAAAGGAAAGTAAGTAATATGAAAATTGTTGTGCAGTTTTGTTTGCTAAGTATTGGCATAAGTATTCTTATTGGACTGGGAACTAAATGGGCTATAAAGCAGTTTGCCATTAACTTAAATGTAAACGATGCATTGATATGTGTGAGTTTTTATTGTTTGGTTACTTGCCTAGTATTTTTCATAAGCTATTTGGGTAAAACACAAGGAAACCAACAATTTGTGCTTTTTAGCTATGCCGCTTTAGGGTTACGGTTTGTGAGCAGTTTGTTTTACGTTTTGTATTATGCGCTAACACACAAAACATACCAATTGGCTTTCATTTTTTATTTTATGCTTCTGTTTATTTTATTTATTGTGTTTGAAATTTATATCCTTACAACTAAATTGCGCTCCGATTCAGGAAGAAATGAAGCAACCGATGAACAATCTAACTAACATAAAATCAATAACTAAAAAGGCCAAAATATCTTTATTAACGATTATATTTTCATTCATTTCAGTATTTTTATTTGCTAATCATGAGCACCAAAATGCAACAAATGATACTTTAAACAGCATTTCTTCTGACTCAAACACTGCCAAAGAGGCGCAAAATGCCACACATGAGGAAAATCATGGAGCTGGACACGGAGAAGAAAAGTTTGATGCGAATAAAGCCATTATGGAACATATTGCCGATGCACACGATTGGCATTTATGGGGACATACTTCGGTTCACTTGCCTATTATATTAAAAACCGACAAAGGTTTCGAGTTTTTTTCAAGTGGTAAATTTAACCACGGACACGATGCTTACCAAGGTACGCATTACACTTATAAATTAATACACGAAAAAGTAAAAGTTGTAGATGCTACAGGTAATGTTGACGAAGCTGCTTCTAAAGGTGTGCTTGACTTTTCTATCACTAAAAATGTTTGCTCATTGCTATTATCTGTTTTGGGCTTAATGATTATATTTACAGTAGTAGCTCAAGGATATGCAAAAAGAGGTATAGGCTCGCCAAAGGGATTACAAAGCTGGTTGGAACCTATTATTATATTTGTGCGCGATGATATTGCTAAACCTAATTTAGGTGCTAAATACAGCAAATTCATGCCTTATTTACTAACCGTATTTTTCTTTATCTGGTTCAATAATATTTTAGGCTTGGTTCCCTTTTTTCCGGGTGGAGCTAATGTAACTGGTAATATAGCTTTAACAATGGTTTTAGCGGTTATTACTTTTTTAATAACAAACTTAAATGGAAACAAAAATTACTGGAGTCACATATTTTTACCGCATGTGCCTTGGTGGTTATATCCATTAATGATACCTGTAGAGATTATCGGTATCTTTACTAAACCATTTGCCCTAATGATTCGTTTGTTTGCTAACATTACCGCAGGACATATATTGGTATTAAGCTTAGTATGCTTAACCTTTATATTCAAGTCTGCTTTGGTGGGAACGGTAGCAACTCCACTAATCGTTTTCATTAGTGCCATCGAATTACTGGTTGCTTTTATTCAAGCGTTCATTTTCACCATCCTATCGGCATTGTTTATAGGTATGGCTGTTCAAGAACCTGAACATGATGCACACCATTAATAAAAAATAAAAACCATTGTTAAACTTAAAATAAACTAAACTAAAATGACAGGAAGTATCGCTGCAATCGGAGCTGGCTTAGCCGCAATTGGTGCCGGCTTAGGTATCGGAAGAATCGGGGGATCAGCCATGGAAGGTATGGCTCGTCAACCAGAAGCTGCCAACAAAATTCAAACTGCAATGCTTATTGCTGCTGCTTTCGTAGAAGCGGTTGCTTTATTCGCAGTGGTGGTAGCTTTGTTAGGTAACGGATCTAACTAATTAGCACATAGCCCGATTGGATTTACTTTAAAATCGGGCTATTTTTTAATTTTACAATTAACAACATAGCATATATAAAATAATGGAATTAGTAACCCCAAGTATTGGATTAGTTTTTTGGAGCACATTGGCTTTTGGCTTGTTATTTTTCTTTTTAGGAAAATTTGCATGGAAACCTATCATGAAAACTCTTCAAGAGAGAGAAGATAGTATAGATGAAGCTTTAAAATCAGCCGAAACTGCCCGCTTACAATTAGAGGCTTTAAAATCAGACAACCAACGTTTATTAAATGAAGCACGTGCTGAGCGTGATAAAATGTTGAAAGAAGCGAATGAAATTAAAGATCAGATTTTAGCTAAAGCAAAAAACGATGCCAAACAAGAAGGCGATAAAATGATAGCATCTGCCAAAGAAGCTATTGAAAATGAAAAAGTAAATGCCATGAACCAGTTAAAAACGCAAGTTGCTGTTTTAACTGTTGATTTAGCTGAAAAAGTGCTTCGCAAGAAAATGGAAGACAGAAGCCAACAAGAAGCTTTTATAAACGACAATTTAAAAAACATTACACTGAACTAACAATATGTCTGAATTCAGAGTATCAAGCCGCTACGCGAAATCACTAATTGATTTATCTGTTGAACAAAATAGCTTAGATGTGATTTGTTCAGATATTAAATTATTGCTTTCCACTATTCAAAACAATAGTGAGCTTTCCAACTTATTGAAAAGCCCGGTAGTAAAAGGTGATCAAAAAATGGCGGTAATGACCAAAATATTTGGTACTACTTTCAACAAGTTAACTATGTTGTTTATTGCAACAATAACACGCAAGAAACGCGAAATGTTATTGGAACCGATAGCTGAAAGTTTTGTAACTCAATACAACGAAATTAAAAAAATAGCTACTGCTACAGTTAAAACTGCGGTTGAAGCAAACGCTGAAACAATAGCCGAAATAAAAGCATTTTTAACACAACAAAGCGGTAAAAATGTTGACCTAAAATTGGAAGTTGACCCTTCGTTAATAGGAGGAGTAATGATACAAATGGAGGATCGCTTGTACGATGCAAGTATTAGCGGCAAATTGCGTAAAGCTAAACAAGAATTATTAAACACATATATCTCAAAATAAACTAAAAAAATCAGTATGGTAGAGATTAGACCTGACGAAGTATCGGCAATTATAAGAGAGCAATTGAGCAACTTTAAATCGGATGTTGAATTGCAAGAAGTAGGAACGGTGCTTCAAGTGGGCGATGGAATTGCCCGCATTTACGGATTAACTAAAGTTCAATCTGGAGAATTAATTGAATTTGCTAATGGTGTTCAAGCCATTGTATTAAACTTAGAAGAAGATAATGTAGGAGCGGTATTATTAGGCTCTAGCGATTCTATTATAGAAGGTGACACTGTAAAAAGAACAGGACGTATTGCATCTATAAAAGTAGGTGAAGGTATGGTTGGCCGTGTTGTTAATACTTTAGGATTGCCTATTGACGGTAAAGGACCTATTAGCGGTGATTTGTATGAAATGCCTCTAGAGCGTAAGGCTCCAGGTGTTATTTTCCGCGAGCCGGTTAAAGAACCTCTTCAAACTGGTATTAAAGCTATTGACGCCATGATTCCAATTGGACGTGGTCAACGTGAGTTGGTAATTGGTGACAGACAAACCGGTAAAACTGCTGTTTGTATTGATGCTATCATTAACCAAAAAGAATTTTACGAAGCTGGTAAACCAGTTTATTGTATATATGTAGCTATTGGTCAAAAAGCATCAACGGTGGCTCAGGTTGTAAAAACTTTGGAAGCTAATGGTGCTATGAAATATACTACTATTGTTACGGCTACTTCATCTGATCCGGCTCCTATGCAGTTTTATGCTCCTATGGCTGGTGCTGCAATTGGTGAGTTTTTCCGCGATTCAGGAAGACCTGCTTTGGTAGTTTATGATGATTTATCGAAACAAGCTGTAGCTTACCGCGAAGTTTCATTGTTATTACGCAGACCTCCTGGACGTGAAGCTTATCCTGGTGATGTATTTTATTTACATAGTCGTTTATTAGAGCGTGCTGCTAAAATAAATGCAACTGATTCTATTGCACAAGCAATGAATGATATTCCTGATTCAATTAAACACTTGGTTAAAGGTGGTGGATCGTTAACGGCTTTACCAATTATTGAAACGCAAGCGGGTGACGTTTCTGCTTATATTCCAACCAATGTAATTTCTATTACTGATGGCCAGATATTCTTAGAATCGAATTTATTTAATGCGGGTATTCGTCCGGCTATTAACGTAGGTATTTCGGTATCGCGTGTGGGTGGTAATGCTCAAATTAAATCAATGAAAAAGGTAGCAGGTACTTTAAAATTAGATCAAGCTCAATACCGTGAGTTAGAGGCTTTCTCTAAATTTGGTTCTGACTTGGATGCTGCTACTAAATCGGTATTGGCAAAAGGTGCCCGTAACGTGGAAATATTGAAACAAGGTCAATTCTCTCCTTTACGTGCTGACCAACAGGTTGCTATTATTTATTTAGGTACTAAAGGTTTATTATCAAAGGTGCCTGTTAATAAAGTGATTGAGTTTGAAAAAGAATATTTAAATTTCTTAGAAAGCAAACACAAATCTACTTTAGATGAATTGAAAAAAGGTTTAAGTGATGATGCTGCTGCTGTACTTGAAAAAGTTTGTAAAGAGTTATCAGCTAAATACGTAGATTAATAATAGTAAAAAGTTAATAGGTTGATTGAGGTTGTTTAGGCAATACCGCAATCAACTTATTGACCAATCAACTAAATAAAAATGGCAAATTTAAAAGAAGTAAGAATAAGGATATCGTCTGTTTCATCTACGCAACAAATAACCAAAGCCATGAAATTGGTTTCGGCTACTAAATTACGTAGAGCGCAAAATGCTATTACATTAATGCGTCCGTACGCTACTAAATTAAATGGTATTTTAGCCAACTTAACTGATAGTATTGATATTGATGCTTTGAAGGTATATTTTGATGCCCGCCCGGTTAAAAATGTATTATTGGTTGTTATTACCAGCGATAGAGGACTTTGCGGTTCGTTTAACGCTAACGTAATAAAAATGGCTAACAAGACTATCAATGAAAAATATGCCAGTCAAAAAGCTGCCGGTAATGTAACGGTATTGGGTATTGGAAAAAAAGGACATGACTTTTTCTCTAAACAAAACGTAAAATATATTGATGCTTTTAAAGATGCATTGTTAACGCCTAATGCTGAATCGAGTTTTGCAATTGGTGAGTTTATTTTAAATAGCTACACCTCTGGTAAATTTGATGCGGTAGAGATTGTATACAATCAGTTTAAAAATGCGGCTACGCAAATATTAAGTGCTGAACAGTTTTTACCTATTAACACGGCTACTTTTGCCCAAGAGTCGAACAAGAAGAGTGATTATATTTTTGAACCTAACAAGGAAGAAATTTTATTAGCATTAATTCCGCGTATTTTAAAAACGCAATTGTTCAGAAGCATGCTTGACTCATTGGCATCGGAACATGGAGCCCGAATGGTGGCCATGGACAAAGCTACTGATAATGCAGGTGAATTATTGAAAGCCTTAAAAATTGAATACAACAGGGTTCGCCAAGCTGCTATTACTACTGAAATTTCAGAAATTGTAGGTGGAGCTGCTGCTTTGAGCGCTTAACCCTAATAATAACCTATTATACAAAAACGGCCCGTAATATTAATTACAGGCCGTTTTTTTTGTAACCTTTCTTTATTGGTTGTCGTTTCATACTCAAATTTATTAAAAACAACATACCATTATGAAACAACATTTTTTACTATTATGTACGCTTACATTGTTAAACGTGTACGGTCACGCTCAATCTTTTTTTCCTTCTGTATTTGATGAACCTTTAACAGGTTTAAATTTGTTACGGGATGAAAATCCTTATATTTTAAAGCAGTTAAAAACGAGTAACCCTGCATGGACTAACAGCAAACTGTTTGTTAAGAAAAGAGCACCAAATACGAATTACCTAATACTTGACAGAACTGCCAACTGGGTAAGTGCGAATTGGAAAGATGAACAACTGACAAAGGATAGCTTTGTATTGGATAATAATAACCGCATTGCTACCATTTTTGAAGAAGCCAAAAATATTTATAATGGCACTACTTACTACAATAAAAACAAATACTTTTATAGTTACGATAGTGAGAATCGTTTGAAAAAAATCAATGTACAAACTGCCAGCTCTCCTACTTCAACTAATTACGCAGACAATTATGTGTATGTAATTAATTATACAAATGGTGTAAGAACAAGTGATAGTATTTATGTGGTAGCCAACGAAGCCAGCTATGTGCGTGCTTATTCATATAATAACACCGGTAAACTAATTACTGAATCGGGTATTCAAAGCGGTGATACGGTGGCTAGGACTGACTATAATTATGAGGCTGGTTTACTAAAATCTATCATAGCCAGTGAGTTTAGTGAAACGGCTGACGCATGGGAAATAAACCAGACTGACTCTTTTGAATACAATAGCAATAACCTGATTGTGCAGCATACTATATGGAGCAGCTATACAAGTAATAGTGTTTTTAGCCCTATAGTAAAGGAGAAATATGGGTATACAAGCAATAACAAACTGAATGAAATTATTGTACTGCTGGACACCAACAGTGTATGGAAAAACAAAAGTAAAATAGTAGTAACTTATGATAATACGAACAAGGCTACTATTGCTTATGGGTACAATGCCATTGATGAAAACACCTGGGGTACGGAAGCGACTGAAAAGTATATTTTTGATGAGGTGGCAACGGGTATTGATGTAGTTGCCAAGCCTGCTCACGTATTGAATGTATTTCCTAACCCTGCTGCCAATGAAATAAACATTGCTGCTTTACCTAACTCTATTTTATATTTATTTGATGTAAGTGGTAAACTGGTTTTATCTACCGAGGTGGGTAATAGTATAGTGGATGTATCGGGTTTGGATAATGGTATTTATACTGCTCAACTCGTTAACGCTTTATATAACACCAGTGCAGTTAGTAAGATAGTAATTAGTAAATAGGTTCATTTTATTAAAAATAAAAAAGCCAGGTCTGTATGGACTTGGCTTTTTTACTTGGCGCTTCGTATCATATAACGCACCAGATTTTTGCTTCTGCGTAAATCTCTGTTTTCCATGTTAAAGAAATAGAGTTCGTTTTCATTGGACCATAATTTTCCCCTGTTTTTTTGGTCGAACATAAAGCACTCAAACATGATGGATAAAACTTTGCCGTTATAGCCGTAACTGTTGCGATAAAAATCGCCCACATAACCCATTCCTTTTACGTAAAATGAATCGACTTTTACCACTAAGCTGAACTCGTATTTTGGATTTTTCTTGCTTACTATATAACCCAGTTTGGCAAGCTGTTGCTCGCAGGCTTTTTGTATTTGTTCTTCAAATCGCTTGGAAACAAAAAAAGGGCTTTCGTTTATTATTTTAATTTTAATGGGGTAATTGGGTTTGCTATGTGACCAAACTACTGCCCTATACCAATAGCGTTGCTGGCAAGAAACTGCCGACAATGCAAAGAGTATTAAAAGTAAGTATGCCTGTGGTTTCATTTGCGGTATAAAATTAAAACTTTTAATTTTATACTCATAGTCAAATTTATAGGTGGTATAGATGCCTGAATGGATTGTTTTTTATAAGCTACTGCTTATTGAAATGTGCCCAGTACTTTTTACCGTAACTGCAAAATATTTCCTCACCTGAGGCTATATCGCGCAGGGCTTGCAAACAAACTTTGTTATTGGAGTCGAGAGTTATTTGAGCATTGTTTTTATTTTTACTTAGGGCATCGTTGGCATACTTGGCAAAACATTTGGTGTTTCTGGAGTCCATAATACTGCCGTTTACCATATTAATAAAATAACCATCTAATTTTGCCTCGGCTAATTGCCGGGCTTGTTGGTTGGAAAGTATTTTGCCTTTGAAAATGGCTATTACTTCGTTTTTATAAATGGGCATGGCGGTAAATAAACCATTGCCTGCCTGTTGAATGGTGGAGACTTGGGTGTATAGATAGCTGGCTTCTTTTGCTTCAATTATTTCGGGTTGGCTATCCATTTTTGTTTTTATGCTTTGGGCAACATACTACTTTTAAGGTATGTGGTTAATACAATTAAATATTTTATCTATAAATCAGTTAATTACAATATAATTATAGGTGCCGGGCAACTTTACGGATGTGCTGTGCATTTAAGCATATAGAAAACCAACATGCAACTAAACGCTGTACAACTTAAACACTTAAAACAAGGTGATGCTGCTACTCAAAAGCTGGTATTTGAGCAGTTGTTCAATACCATGTTCAGGGTATGCCAGCGTTATGTAAACAGAATTGATGAAGCGGAGGATTGTGTAATGAAGGGTTTTTTAAAGGCTTTTCAGCAAATAAAGTCATTTGAAGGGGAGCATGAAAACAGTTTTATATTTTGGCTTAAACGCATTATGGTGAATGAGGCTTTAATGGCTTTACGTAAGCAAAACAATTTTAGTCTGGTAAATATTGAGGAGGTAACGGATATTGCTTTTGACGATGCTTACCTGCAACAAATAGATGCGCAATATTTATTTGATGCAATTTTGAAATTACCTACTGGTTATAGAACGGTATTAAACTTATTCATCATTGAGGGTTATAGTCACCAGGAGATTGGGAAAGAACTGGGTATTACGGAAAGCACGAGTAAAACACAATTGGCTAAGGCTAAAGCCAAGCTTAAAAATATAATTACGCATAAACAGTATGGTTATGGAAATGTATAGCAATAATATAATTAAAGCGAAAATTGATTCGGTAATTGATTTACCTGATGGCTATACTCCTAACCTGGATAATAAATGGGAGTTATTGGAGGCAGGTCTTGTAAAACAAAAGGAGAAAAAACCGGTATTGTTTTATGTGAGGCAAACGGCTTGGATTGCGGCTCTGCTTTTATTGTTTGGTGGGGTTGGTCTGTTTTTAATTAAGCAGGTGCAAACTACTCTGGTAACAAAACCGGCAAGCAGTTTTAATGTTACCAAACAAACGGAGAGAAAGGATGTGGTAAAACAAGAAACGGGTAAACAAAATACTATTACACCGGCTTCGCAAAATGACTTTCAAATTAAACCCGCTGCTGTAAAAAAGAATATGGTATTGGAACCTAAAGAGATTATAGAGGAACCTCTTATTGTTTTTATCGACTCACCAAAGGTAATACAAATAGTAGCTGTGGAACAGGTAACGGCTAAAGCCAAACGTTTTGTAGAGATTGACTTTAACGAACCTATTGTATCGGCTAAAACATCGATGGAAAATGTAGTGGCCTCACAAAAATTTAAATTTAAAATTGGCTTTTCTGCGCAGAGTAATGCAGCTGCCGCTACTAACAAAGGCTCGGGCATTGGTCTGGTAAAACAAATTAATTAAACAACAATCAAATTTTATAACTATGAAAAAATGTATGCTTTTAGCTGTGTGGCTTTTTATTGCCTCTACTCAAACGGTATTATGGGGCCAACAGGCAGCCATGTACTTTGTACACCTGAACGAAAATGAAGTAATTAAAACGGATACTTTGGTAATTAAACTAGTGGGTAACAATAAAATTTTATTTATTGGCGATGGTTTTAAAAACATGATGAAATACGCAAAGGCTGACTCGTTAAAAACGCTTTTTATTAATGATTTGGAAGCAGCAAGGGCTAATAAAACGCTGGCTATAGATGCACAGAAGGTATTCTATTTTGTTAATGAATCTGGCAAGCGAAGAATTAAAGCGGAGAATGCAGAGTATAATAATAACTCGGTAGATGTTGGGTATGAAATTAAACGCCTGCAACTGGACTTACCTAAATATGAATACCATATTTATGATTTAATAAGTGGTTACCGAATTGAAATTTATTTGAGCGACCCGCAGGAGCTAAAGAATATATTGGGTAGTATTAGCTTAAACGAGGCTATTAACTATACTTATAAAAATGCTGGTGATGAATTAAAGCGTTCGTATAAAATAAATTTAAATGCGGATAATGGTTACACTATAGCAAGTAAAACGCGTGGTCATGCGGATGCGATTGAATTGGCTCCATCGTTTGGTGTGGGTTTACTTGGTAATACTTTTGCACCTATTGTGGGTTTTGATTTATGGTTAAGGTTGACGGATAAGTATTCGGTAGCTAAATATAAAATGGGTTTGGGTTTAACGGCTTTTCCTTTTGCTAATACTAATCAAGGGGAGATAACGGGTATATCGTTGGTAAATTCGTACGAAGGGCGATTTGCTTTTAATTTGTATGCACAAAACAGGGGTAAAACAACTTGGCTTGGCTTACAGGCGGGCTTAATGAAAAGCAATGATATTAAAACTTTTGACAATGCCTTTAAGTTTGGGTTTTTGTATGAGGGTAATGGTACTTTTAATTACTCGTTTGATATTATAAAGGGTAAGGATTTGTATATATATGGCCTAACTATTAAAATGCCTTTTTAGGGGTTTAGCTCAATAACTTATCTATAACTAAGGCTACGTTTCGGTACACTGGAACGTAGCCTTCTTTTTTAATTGGTAAATAAACTTATGTTTGTTTCTAAAAGTATATTGATACATGAAGGTTAGGTTTATTGGTGCAGCGCAAACGGTTACGGGTAGCAAGCATTTGCTTACTACTGTTAACAATAATAAAATTTTATTGGATTGTGGTTTTTTTCAAGGCAAGGGAAGCGAGGGCGAGGCTTTAAACAGGCATTGGGGATTTGACCCTGCCAGCATTGATTATTTAATTCTTTCGCATGCGCATATTGACCACTCGGGTAATATTCCAGGGCTGGTTAAGGGCGGGTTTAGTGGACCTATTATTTGTACGCCTGCCACGCTTGACTTATGTAAAATAATGTTGAGTGACAGTGCGCATATTCAAATAAGTGATTTAAAGTTTGTAAATAAAAGGCGTGTTAAAAGGGGCGAAAAACCGCTTGAGCCTTTGTATGATTTAATGGATGTTGAAAAGTGTTTGCAACAATTTGTTGCGGTTCCGTATAACCATATTTATACGGTGTGTAAGGGTGTGGAATTATGTTTTACAGATAGTGGACATATATTGGGTAGTGCCGCTGTTAATTTAACTTATACGGAGGATAAACATACTAAACAGTTGTGTTATACGGGTGATATTGGTAGGTATGGTGGCTCTATTTTAAAAGACCCTGAGCCTTTTCCTCAGGCTGATTATATTATTTGTGAATCGACTTACGGGGACAGGCTGCATAGTGATAACTCGGTAAGTGAGGAGGAGCTATTGGGGGTTGTACATAATACTTGTGTTGTTAAAAAGGGTAAGTTAATTATTCCTGCATTTAGCTTGGGTCGTACGCAGGAAATTGTATATGCGCTTGACCAAATGGCTCACAAAGGGTTATTACCTAAAATTGATGTTTTTGTGGATAGTCCTTTGTCTATTAATGCTACTAATATTATGCGTAACCATCCCGAGTGCTTTAATGATGGTATTCTTGCTTATATGCAACATGATGATGATCCGTTTGGATTTGATAAACTTACTTATATTCGGGATGTGGAGGCTTCTAAAAGATTGAATGAAAGAAAGGAGCCTTGTATTATTATATCGGCTTCAGGTATGATTGAGGCTGGCAGAATAAAACACCATGTGGCTAATTCTATTGCTAACCCTAAAAATACTATATTGATAGTGGGTTATGCGGAACCGCACTCGTTGGGTGGTAAAATAAGGAATGGAGATAAGCTGGTAAAGATATTTGGCGAGGAATACGAGGTAAGGGCTGATGTAGTGGTGATGGATTCGTATAGTGCGCATGCTGATTATCAGGAAATGATTGAATACTTGAGTTGCCAGGATAAGAAGGCAGTGAAAAAAATGTTTTTGGTGCATGGCGAATACCCTACACAAGTGCATTTTAGAGATAAATTAACGGAGGCCGGTTTTAGCCATATTGTTATTCCTGCCAAAGGGGAAGAATATGTGATTTAAGATTTGTGATATTGGATTTATGAGAATTGGTACGAGCTGACGCTCGCACCAGCGCGGGTTCTCGACTGCAATAGTTTTAAGACGTTGCGTGCAACGTCTCTACGGGGTTCATTTATTTCTCTTAGGCAGGAATTTTACTTCTGAGAAGTATATATTTTTCTCTGAGAAAATATCTTCTCTTTCTTTGCTTTTACAGCTCATTCGTATATCAAGGCTCAGGCTATTTTGCTCATCTATATCGTTAAACATAAATTCAAACGAACAAGTATCAGCATTATCATTGTATTGCGGGAAAAAATTTAAATGGTTCGGGCCATTATTTTCTTTTGACAGCACATATCCTGCCTTTAAAACAGCGGTACCCTCTTTTGAGTTCACAACAATACTATCATTGTTAACTTGTATAAGCTTATAAGTAAAATTGGTATAATTGGTTCTTTTAATGGATAAAAAAAACTGCTCTTTATGACTATCTGCCATTCCCTGTAATATTAAAGCACTGTTGTTTCCCTGAAATATTATTTCTTTATTGATGGGCAATTGCTCTGGCGGATATACAGTGTCTTGTTCTACTAAAATATAATGGTGGGTTAGCTTATAGGGTTTTTCAAATACTTCATCAAGCCCGGCAATAAAACTAGAGTCGTATTGTAATTTAACGGCCGATGCATTTTGAATGGGGTCTTTAGCTTTTTGCTTACTCTTTTTTCCCGTTGTCTGAGCAGTACAAGTTATAAATCCAGCGCCTAATAGTAGTGTAAAAATTATCTGTTTCATTGTTTTTTAAAATATTAATTGGAACGAGTGGCACGCTCACACCAGCGGGGAACACCTTACCTCCCATCATATCAGCTTCTTTTTCCAAGCCACCATCATCATTTACATTCACTTTGCCATACATCTGCATAGTGGGCTTTACACGCCCTTGCTTTTGCTCCACCACATGCCAAGCTTCGTGTGGAAGATGTTTTTCCTCCCCTGGCCCTAAATGAATATCTGTTCCTTGTGCATGAGCATGTAATTGAGCAGGCTTCGAATTATAATGCACTTTTACATCATCCATTGAATAGCCGGAAAGGTTTTCCATTCCTGAATTCAAGTTATCAGGTAAGTGAGCATTATTTCTCTTTGTTTTAATAGACTTATTTTGCAATGAATAACCATTGTCAACGAATTCTTGGCTTTTATTTTCCGAGAGGTCTTCGTACTTGTAAGAGTTTGTCGTCAACGTTTTGTCTTTTAAATAGCCCCAAAATGTATCCTGACGATTGGGGTTCGTAATGTATTCTATACCACTTACACAATCATCTGTATCAAATTCAAATGTCACATTACCTTTTGCATATAATTTTAAGTCACAGGCCCCATAAGGGAAATAGATTGATGTATCAAGCCAATACTCATAACTGTCATTGTCTATGTTTTCCAGTGTCCATTCTCTTCTATATTGTATTTGTTTACCTGTTTTGTCTTTTAAAAATTCCTTGCTATCGTAAGGAGAAATGCAAATTTTACCTGCCACCACATTGTTAAATGTTAAAGTTCCGAAACCCTGAATAGTAATTTCATTACCAAACGATTTCTGTAATATTGATTTGATATAAATTTCTTTATCTAAGTCAATGTATTTAGCCCAGTCAAAATCTGGCATTAGCCCTGCGCCCCATACTTTAAATATAACTGTCGAAGGTAGAAGAGTTGTCGGGTCAAAGAATATTGTCTTACTGTCGTAAAAGCTAACACTTTTAACGTCATCAAATATTTCTCTTGTCAAGTCAATGGATATTTTCATGCGACTTCCTTTAGTTCTTCATTCCTATTAACAAAAGTATTCTATTATTTAACATCGCAAAAAATTGCTTTGGTTTTGTATACCTATTATATACTCATTTGCAAGATGCGAGCGTGTGCTAATAAAAAAAAGATGCCTCTCAGCATCTTTATATTATTTATGGTATATGTTCGTAATTTAACTACAGCGCACGTTCTAATTTATCAAAACAAGAGTTCCACCCTTGTTTACAATCATCTGCCACTTCAATGGGTAAACCTTCATGCTGCAGCTTCATTTTGGTTTTTCCATCCCATTCTTCAAATTCTACTGTTACCCTCAATTCTAAATCCCAATCTCCGGGCATTCCATAGTATGAAGCCGGGACTATATTTCCCTGCGCATCTGCAAAGCTGTCTGAATACACAATCTTTTTAAGAGGTACAATTTCTTTATAGGTACCTGTTGACCAAGTTACTTTTCCATCGGGGGCTTGCATGGAATTAAAGTATTTACCTCCAACTGTAAAATTAATGGTACTGTTTGGTGCGGTGTATTCTTCGGGACTAAACCATTTTTTAAGGCTTTCGGGTTCGCTCCATGCTTTCCATACGGCAGCAAGTGGACTATTGAAAGTCCTTTCAATGGTAATTGTCTTTTTGTTTTCTTTATTTAAATTTTCCATTGTTTTTATTCTTTAATAGTTACTATTTATAAAAGAATAAAATTCCGGATATTGAACATTAAAAGTGTATCAAAACTTTTGAAAAATTTTACAAAATTCACAGAATTGGTTTGTGTTAATTAAGTACTAATTGGAACCAGCAAAGTGGTTGCTATTTCAGTCATTTGCCAAGAACGCTTTCATTTCACTTGGTTTCGGATAGTGTCCAAGTTGTCGCCTGATGAGAACAATTTCTCCTAAATGAAATGATAAATGAACGCTTACGTCCTGAATGGTTTTTAACTTTTTTTCTATGTCCTTGTCAGTTATTGATAGCTGACTTACTTCCATTTTTATTTGTTCAATTTGTGTATGAAACAAAGCTATTCTTTCCTTTAACAATTTCTCATCGGTCACATTTTTCTCTTCTGCCCAGGTGTTAGCCTCTTGAATATCTACTGAGGCAATACCTTTTAGATTTTTTAATTGAAAGTCTTGCCAAATTGTTAAATGATTTAGTATTTGCCAGATGCTGCTTGGGGTACCGGAGCTTGTTTCGCTCGCTTGCGTTGTGCTTAAATTATTAAGCGCTTTAAAAGTGTCAAAAGAGTCTGAAAACACTTTATTAAATTCAATATTTATCATGGCTGTTTTTGTTGGTAGTTATGTTTTGATTGGCACGAGCATATGCTCGCTCCAGTGTGGCTTTTGAAACCGAAAACTGTCTGCCAGCACTAACGCAAAACCCGTGTTAGTGTTGTTTTATATTATGTTCTGCCGCCTGTTTCTACACTGATTGATTGTTTTGCTAAAATTGTCTTGAACGTCATTGCTATCGATGCTTGTCCATTGCATAATATTAAACTTGTCTTCATACATTGCTTTGCACTTGGCTAGGCTTTCAAAATGATTGTAATAAATATTTTTGTTGTACTCACCAACCAGCCAATAGTAGTCAAAATGATAGGAGTGCACGCAATAGTCGAATTCAAAAAGTTTGATATGGTAAGGCGCGGGATCTAATATATACCTGTTGTCTGCTCCAATAATTCTGTGCTGTTTGTGCTTGTTGTCTTTGGAATAATAAAAGGCAAAGTTATCAGCGGCAAGTTCTGCTACAAAAACGTTCTTTGATTTTAAAGCAATGAATTCGTCAAGTAATTCGTAAAATTTCCAAAAGGCTTTTTCTTCATCATGGTTACAGCTCTCTAAAATCGCAAGCGTCCAATTATATTTTGAACCGAATTTATTTAGTTTCCATTTTGTCCAATAGTTGAAATATTGAAATGGAATTACACTTTCTTTTTGTGAATTTAAATTAAAACTCCAAAGCATGTTGTCCAAATTGGAAAGCTTAATGTCTTTTCCAAAATACATAGAAGGTCTTGTCCTGATTTGTTGGGCAAGGTCAACTACTGATAAATTTTTAAAGTCGTTATACATTTTACTCTTGCTAATTGTGTCTTTGGGTCGTCCTTACAATGACCGCTCGTGTGTTAGTGGTTCGCTGTTTCACTGTCATGTGCTTTACGACTGCCATTATTGTCTAAAAAACCGTCTGCGATTTGTGAAACTATTAAATAATTTACAGCCCACGCCTGATAAACTTCTTCTGCCCATTTTTTTATAAGTTCAACACACTCATTTGCTGTTGTCGCCTTTATCAAATCTTTTGTAGTCATATTTCCCCTTTCGAACGGCTTCGGTGCAGTAAGACAATCGTTGGGTCTGCTTAATTTATATTGGTTCAAATAGTCGCTAAGTAGAGGTGATTTTTTGTAGTCCCATTTTAGCTTTTTGTCAAGTATTAAATTCAGCCGTGTCAAGTGAAAATGGTTACTCCACCGTCCGTGAATTTCCGGGTGTTGCAAAGCGTGAGCGTCAACGCTTAAAAACCTAAACAGGTGATTTTCCGAATTATTAAAGTCCAAAAGGTCGAGTCCATTATTGTAGTTATCCATACATTCAAATATGCCTCTCTGAAAGTCCGCACCACAAAATTGACACTTCCCTTTGTCGTAAAGTTCTATTCCATTTTTCGCTGCCTGGTCTATGAAATTTTGCATTTTTCCTTTGTCTTTCTATGGTTGCTGTGTCTTATACAGTGACCGCTAACGTTCCGCTTTGTTGTAAAGATATGTAAATTTACGGCTAAGGAAAATAAAACCAGCCATTGCGCAGAAGGGAAGGTTGAATTGAGCCACTATTTTTTTACATTACCGGAATGAGCGGACGCTCGCACCATCGGTATTTTTAATCCTCATCTTCTAAATGTTCTTTTAGTTCTGTTTCGGTAAACAGTATTTTGTGATTTGGATTTTTAGGGTAGTTGTTTTGTTTGCTTTCATAAACTTCTCCTTCATCAATCGTCCAACAAATTTGATTATACTTAATGTGATTGTTTTTCCCCTCTTCTCCTTCGTTCCATCTATTTTTATACCTTGTCCAGGTATCATTTTCACAACATTCACATTCGCCAAAATAAACAGCTTTGTAACCACAAATTTCGCAATACGCTACATTTATAAAATGCTTATCAATGTAACTGTAATCAATACTTTCAAAAGATTTTGGAAAATTATTTAATAGGTTTCCAAACCCTATAGTATTTTTTGAAACATATAATTTGTTGTCGGTCCAGCCTTGGTGATTAACTTTGGCTTTCCTGAATTCTATTGTCAAAAATTTATACCTTTCATTGGTGTCTAAATCTTCCAATGAAGCGTGTTTTATTTCTTTCCACTGATAAAAATGGCTGTTATGGTTAAAGCCTAAATCCTCAACAGTAATTACCCCCCGATTTTCTAAATAGTGTTTTCTGCATGCCACATAATCCCAGCCTGAATTGTATCTTATTTTACCTGCTGCTCCACAAGTTTCACATATATATTCAGATTTTTTTTCATATTTCTCAATAATATCGTGAATGGCATCTCCGTATTTGCAATTCGTATAAAATTTGAGTGAAGCATATTTTTCTTTAATGCACGAAACTGTTTTATCCCAACCGTTATCGTTCAACTCTTTAATAAGTTCAATAGTTAAAGGATACCAACCTTCTGAAATCTGCAATTTAATTCCGTTTATATCTGCCAATTTTCTTAAATCAAATGCGTTTATTTCATCATTAATAATAAAGTCGTCCAAACTTGTACAATGCTTATTGACAAACCGGGCATCTTTATAAAAATCCTCCTTTTGTTCGTTTTTTTCGGATAGGTTTTCAAGGGAGAATTGCTCAATCGTAGTTCCGTTGGCTTTGGCAATTCTGGACTGAATTTTATTAATTAAATCCTGGTGTTCGGATTTCTCTTTTGGCTTTAATTTATCCCAATTTAAAGTTACATATATAATAACGCATGAAATTAATAGTGCCAATATGATTGCTGTAGCCATTGTCATTTGTTTTTAAGGTTCATGGTTGGAACGAGCGAATGCTCACACCAGCAGGGCAAACCCCTTGTTAGTTGCCTTTGTTTATTAATTTGTCAATTCGTCTTTTATTCTGTTGTTGCAATAAAGATGGATTTAAATTCATCAATATATTCACTATTATCATTGTTAAGCCTAATAACCATTCGGTTTTATAAAATTTAAATTGGATAATTTCTGGTTATAAAATTTTGTTTTTTTTAAGACTGAATTAACCACCATTCCAACAATAAATGAAATGAAATGAATGTTATTGCAATACTGAATGATAAATATTTATAAGTCATTTTTGTTGGTCTGCTTTGTCTGTAGCTAACTTACTTACCTGTTTAAACGAATATAATTATTCACCATACAAATCATCAAATGGACTTTTTATTCGATATTATAAGTTGTTCGTGAGCAATCTCTAGTGTATCAACTGCTACTTCATTGCCATCAGATTTTAAATCGGTGCTTGTTATTTTTGTTGGCCATGCATTATTTAATTGCCATTGCATTGTTGCGTTACCAGTTTCATCTAATAGTTTTATTAAAACCGTTCGCCTTTTAATCGTATTCATCATTATTTCATTATGCCAATTCCAAAAGGTATTGTCATTTACAAATACACCTCTTTTCATAGTTATATTACCGTATTTAGCTATTCCCGGCATTTTTTCTGTGGAGAAAAGTGGGCTATTACTTTTACGATATTCAATAATTTGGTTTTCAACATCCATTCCAGAAACTTCTTGAAATGCAACACCTTTCATTTCTGTTCCAAGGTCTACTTCAAATCTAAATTTTGGCATTGGCCATGTTGCGTCTTCTCCGCTTCCATCATCTGTTCTCATATTTTTTAGTTAAGATTAATCTATTTTTTAATAATTACCGCTAACACCTCGCGAGCAGAACTCGTTGCGGCTTGACAACTGCGTTTTCTCCATTAGCATAAAACGAAAATAGTAAAAAAGCGCATAACTAACGGAAACTTAGCAATGAGTTTTGCTCGCTGTTAGCAGTTCGTTACTTATATTTTTTGTCCTCCCGATTTAATTTGTATAAAGTCTTCATATTTGGTAAAATACTCTAGTCCTAAAACTAATAGCATCGAGCTTATAATATATACTTTCTGTACTATTGCTGATAAACCCAAATAGCCTAAGCCATAAACGGAAAAGAAAAAGTAATAAGTCAATAAGCAAATAATACAACAGAATTTAAGAAAATGAAGTTTTGACTTTAGGACAAATACAGTAATAGTAAATAAACCAATCAATGTTAAAATGATTGATACTACCCCCAAGTCATGCAAGGGTGTTGCGATTAAGAAAATAAATATTATGTTGGTAACGCCTATAATTTTTAGAATATTAGCCCATTGTTTTGAAGATATCTTTTTTGACATATTGATAAAAAAAATGCCATAACCAACCGAGTGGAATGCCATTCCAATAGTTGCCCAAATCCTACCAAGGTTTTCTGAGCCATTTATGGCTTTTGTTGAAAACAAATTGCTAATGAAATTTTTTGACCAGTCAAACCCTATGGAATTTTTGTCAAGCAATGAGCCACCCGGATAAAATAAGGTTGCTATTATTATCAGAATAATGGAAATTAATAAACTTATTAAAACTGAATATTTCTTAATCATTTGCTTAATTGTCAAACTTTCTACACATACTCACTCGCAAGATGCGAGCGAGTGCAGGGATTTGCGATAGGCGAGCTTTTCATCACAAATGTTCATTCGAAACACTTCAGCCCCCCTATTGCCAAACCGATGTTAGCGGGTCGTTGTTTTTATTTCTTTGTCAGTTTATATCTTAAATGAGTTGTCAAGTCTGACGGTATTATTTCTTCAATTTGTATGTCATATTTATCTTTGCCAATACCCTCAAAGAGTCGGATACCGCTTCCTAAAAAAACAGGTGCAATGTGTATAAAAAACTCGTCCACAAGTCCCGCATTTAGAAACTGTTGAATAGTGTTGGCACCACCTTGTATTCTTATATCCTTTCCTTTTGCTGATTGTCTTGCTTTATCCAAGGCATTTTCTATTCCATCATTTATGAAGTAAAAAGTTGTCGTCCCTTCTTGAACCCAAGGCTCTCTCTTTTCGTGTGTCAATACATAAACGTCTGCTTTATATAGGTCATTGGGCCAACTGGCTTCGCCTTCCTCAAACATTCGTTTCCCCATAATGAATGCTCCTGTTCGTGCGATTGTCTCTCTAATGTATTTTCCGTCAGCTCCATCTTCTGTTCCTCCTTCAAACCCTAAGTATTCCCAAAAAGCTTTTTGATTAAACATCCACGAATGAATTTGTCCTGAAACTCCACCCATAGGATTTTGAGGACTTCTGTTGTCGCCTGCAAAAAATCCGTCAAGAGATATTCCGCTGTCAAAGATTATTTTGCTCATATTTTCTACTATTTTTTAGTTTAATTGTTGTGTTGTTTGGACTGTCGTTTTACAATACGCGCTAACGTTTTGCGGGTTTAAGAAGTTGGCGATTTCGAAGCACAAACTTTCAGCCTGCAATAAAATTTGATTGAAAAACCGAACTTCATTTAACCACTGAGCCACCAATTTCTTAAACCCGCTGTTAGCGGTATCTTTTTAGTTTTATGTATAATACAATGTTCAATATAACGCTAATTAAAAACAGCATATATTTTATTACTTTATAGATAATGTCCAAATTAAATTTTGGTTCATCGGCATATAAATTTGTCTTAGGTTGGATGGATGTACTATTTATTGAAACCGATAAAGTGTCATTTGAGAGGATTCCATTTATGTCAAGTGGCATTAATTTGGGGGAAGAGCATCTGGAAAAATTCCCTATACCAAGTTGTCCTGACGGATTGTCTCCAAATGTAAATATCTTGCCTAAAGAATCAACTGCAATAGATTGAAAGCACCCGCCTCCGATGTCAATAATATTTTTTAGCGATTTTATGAATACAGGGTTTGAGTGGCTAATAGTGTCTCCTGTTCCTAACATGCCGTAATGATTTTTTCCCCATCCCCAAACATTTTTGTTTTCATCAATGGCAAGTGAATGCCAACTTCCGCAAGCTATTTTTGTAAATTTAGGTAAGCCCTTTAACAGTGTTGGCTTGTTATAAAATTTTCTAGTTTCTTCTTGGAACTGAAATGCTGGGTCGGAACCCCAGACCCAGATATCTCCATTATAATCTAAAGCAACAGAGTGATGCCAACCAACTGCTATTTCTTTAATTTTTGGAATGCCTTCAACTTTAATTGCATACCGTTGAAACTCCTCTCCCTTTTTTCCAAGTTCATTAAAAGTATTTCCACCCCATCCCCACACAGAACCGTCTTTTTTTAGAGCCAAAGTGTGATACCCAACTGATGCAATACTAACAACATGACTTAATACTGAAATTTCTGAATTTGAAATTTGCATAACTTCTACTGGCCATGAACTATGTTCTCTTGATCCATTTCCCAGTTCAGCGAAATAGTTATGTCCCCAACACCAAACCGTACCGTCTTTTTTTAACCCAGCCGTATGCAAATGCCCACCTTCAACAGCAATAAAACCTGTATGATTTGGTAATTTCTGTGGCGTTAACTGGTCGTTCACTGATGGACAACCAAGCTGTCCGTAATTATTTCTGCCCCATAAGAATAAAGTTCCATTTTTGTTAAGTGCAATACTATGGTCGTAGCCACGTGATATAGCAACAATGTCACTTAGATTTTTTACTTTTTTTGGAATAGGTGAATTTTCAAGAGTACTGTCTCCTAACTGTCCGAAATTATTTCTTCCAATTGTCCAAACGTTTCCTTGTTTGTCTAAAATTAATGCGTGTCCGTTTCCTCCGTCCAGTATTTGTCCTGAAACGGTTAATGAAGAAATTGTCAATATTAGAATCGTGATAGTCTGTCTCATATAGTTACCGCTAACGTTTTGCAGATTTGCGATGGGCGGGATTTTTACCACAAATGTTTCTTCGAAGCACTAAACTGTCTGCCAGCACTGAACTTGATACAAAGTACAAAGCTTCATTTAAGCACTGAACCCGCTTTTTTGCCAAACGCCTGTTATGTGCTGCCCTTATTTTCATTCAGTCGTTACAAATTTAGTTATGTCTTTCGTCCACTCGTCTTTATATTTTGTCAAGTAATTCTCGTGACCTACGTTTTTATAAATTTTCAATTCTTTTCGTCCATTCAAATTTGCAAATATTTCATCAATTTCAGCTTTACTAACTTTCTCCTCCTGCTGTCCATACATTAAAAGCGTTGGACAGGTAATTTTCTTTGCATATTCAGTCGGATTATGTCCGAAAGCCCAAAAGCCATTTTGCAGTCCGCCCCAAAAAACTAATAGTCCAGCCATTGGAAATGTCGGTGCATTCATTGTCTTAAACCTTGCACAAACCGTTTGATACATTGAGCCAAATGGACACTCTATAATAATTCCTTTTGGTTTAATGGCTGAGTCGCAAATGGCTTTCATAATTGCAACAGAACCCATTGAAGTTCCGAAAAGGAAAATGTTTTTCTCTCCTTTTTCGGTCAAGTAGTCAAAGCAGGTTTTTACTTGTATAGATTCTAAAAATCCAATTGTTGTCTGGCTGCCTTCTGAACCTCCTGAACCCATAAAGTCAACTAAAAATGTATTGAATCCTTTTTCTCTAAACACTTCTGCTTTGTCAAGCATTGATGATTTTTGTCCACCGAAACCGTGGAAGAGAATGACTGTCCCTCTTGGTTCTGCAACTTTAATATTCCAACATTCTATTTTTTTGTTGCTTTTTAGGTTTACTATTTCAAAGTCGGATGAAGGTATTTTATCATTTTCTGGTCTTGGGTTGTTTACGCCAAAAATTATAGTTGAAAATTTTTGTCCAGTCGTGAGTTTCTTCGGGTCTTTAGTTTTTTCAGTTTTGCTGTCAACGAAGTGAGTGAATTTGTATGAATGAAAAATTGCAACAACATTCATTAGAACAAAGATGATTGTCAATGTCCAAATTAGTCGTTTTATTGTTTTTTTTCTATTACTCAAAAGTGTTAGTTTGTTTAAGGTTGTAGGGTTTGTTAGGGTTGTACATAACGTTTGTGTTTGCGCAGTGGTGGCTTCTTGAAACCGCGTCCTGTCCACGTGGGCAAACGTAATATAAAACTAAACTTCACACCTTGATGTCCCGCCACCATTGCGCAAACATTTTGTTGGCAGCTGTTTAATTTTCCAGATACTCAATCATTTGGTCTATGACTTTGTTGTCAGTGACCGTTACAGTCCCGCGTCCATTGGGAATACTTCCTAGTATAGTCGGAGCTGACATCACTTTGTCCCCAATTACAAAGCATATTTGTTTCCCAGTATTTCTCTCTGTCATTTCTTTAAATTTCAATGTCCCCGAGTCATTGAGTTTGAAGTCCAATGAATAAACCCCTTGATCAAAATCTGATTGTACTCTTGTAATCCTGTCGAAATAGACAAATGAAATATAAGTCACAGTGTCTAACTTGAATATTTCGTCACTATTATAAAAATTAAGCTGTTTCCCATTTTCATTTATTTCATAAAGTCCCCCAATTTTGTCTTTATTAATTTTAATTGCACCTGTCTGTCCGTTACAACTAGTCAAAATAAGTAGTCCCGATATAATTACTAATGTCGCGTTGAATATTCTCATAGCTGTCCAAAATTAAATTGCTGCCAACGGTTGACAGCTAAAGGAAGTGCGGAATAAATACTTCCTAACTGTCTTACCGCACTAAAGATATAAATAGTTCCGAAGTGAATTGCAAGCGCCAACAAAAAATTTATACCGCTGAAAAATTGCGCTTGCAGCTTGCACGAACTCCGCATTTTCCTTTAGGTGGTGTTATATGCCGTTTTTATTTTTTTTGGGTGTCTGTAATAAAATTGACCTGTCTCGCAGTTTAGGATTAATTTCTAAGTTTTTTAAAATATTGTCTGCTTTTCCGTGTCCTAATTCTTTCGCTTGTTTAATGAAATTTATAGCTTTATTATATTCGTCTGTCTGTGTTAAAAGTTTTACTCCATATTGAAAAATACTTTCTTTTGTTACAGGATTATATGTAATGGTGTTTGTTTCAATGTCAACCATAAAATAGTCATCAGCAACTTTTTTACTTTTGTATGACAGAATACTATTGATATGATAAACCCCAATTTTATTATTGTCAAGCCATTTTAATTTGTCAAATTTCCGGAAGTCATAGCTACCTACCAATATTGATTTTATAAGATTATTTGTTTTGTCAAACACGTCAACATACAGTTTTCTATTTTCAAAATCTTCATTATAAAATCCTTTCATTTGAACAAAATGTTTTTTGTCGGGACTTACTTTTCTTTCTTTGTAGTGCTTGTAAAAAACTATATTGTCTGCAAAGATTTTGTCTTTTATTTTTTGAAAAGTGCTGATGTCAAAATTATATTTGTCTGAACAATTCTTTATTCCTTTTACAAATAAATTCAATAGTGCTTGCTTACGTTCAAGAATATTCAAGTTTTTCAATTGGTCGTAGTCACAATAAACATAGCTGTCTAAACACAACCCTAATTCGCTTACATTGCCATCCAAACTTTTGTCAAATCCAAATTTGATTATAATTCTCCAGATATTATTTCCTACTTCAACCTTTCGTGGTAAGTATAAATTATATAGGTCTGAAATTAAATAACAAGGATCTAGTATTTTTTTTTGTTCTTCTTCTAATCCTTTTGTTAGGTCTACACGAGACATAAAGTCTTGTAAATACTTTCCCATAGTTTCAATTTTTCAGTCTATTATGGTTGTCTTGCAAAATGGCATATAACTTGTTTATATGTGTGATGAAACCACATAAAAACACCCAAAAGTGGGTAGATATGTGTAGTTTTGGTTACATAATATTATTCCAAATATAATTAATTTACAAATCATCAAAAGGGCTTTTTATGTTTTGCAGGCTTTTGGTGCTTACGTGAGTATAAATTTCAGTAGTTTTGCTACTGTTGTGCCCAAGTAATTCTTGGATGTATCGTAAATCTGTTCCACTTTCCAACAAATGTGTTGCATAACTGTGTCGCAACCAATGTAATGTTACCGGCTTGGTTATTTTACATTTTTCTAAAGCTTGCTTTAATACACTTTGTAAGCTTTCAGCTGTATACTGTTCACCCTTTTTTTGTCCTTCAAATAACCAAATTTCGGGCTTATAACTTTTATAGTAATCTCTTAACAAGGTAATTAATTTATCACTAATTGGCGTTATTCTGTCTTTCTTTCCTTTCGATTGTTTAATAATTAATAGGTTTCTTTTTGAGTTAATGTGCTCAGGTTTTAAACTCAACAGTTCGCTTCTACGCAATCCACAGGCATAAATTAAGCTCAGCATGGCTTTATGTTTTACATTTGTTGGTGCTTCTAGTATTGCTTTTATTTCTTCTTTACTCAATACATTCGGCAATAGCTTTTCTCTTTTGGGGCGGTGAACCAATTCAACGTTGATGGTAGCTCCTTGTATTTGCCTGTAAAATAATTTGACAGCATTCACTACCTGGTTTTGAAACGAAGAAGAAAACTTATTTTTTAAAATATAGTCATTATTAAATCCAATCACATCCTCATTAGTAATTTGTTCTATTGGCTTATAATGATAATATTTTAAAAATGTATGTAATGCATCCGAATATGTTTTAATGGTATTTGCACTATATCTTTTTGAACTAAGCCATCGTTTAAATTGTTCTATTTTTTGTAAATGTATATCACTTAATACAATTGGTAAATCAAGTTTAAACCTCAATCGGTTTTCTTCCGTATCAGGCAAGTGCCACGCTTTTAGCGTTTGGCTCCACCTAACCCCATCTAGCTTTTTTATGCGTGCTATCCATTCTGCATTTTTCTCAAAATAAATGGCAATTCTTTTTACGCCTTTGTGTTTTATGGGTTCTGCTTTCCAATCCATTCTACAAACATAAAAAATGTGAAATAAAAAATACTACCAAAGCTAACCCAACAATTTCACATTTGTTTAAGTAAATGTTTTAGTAAAAAATAAGTATGCTTGATTTTTTTGCTATTGTTTGACTTTTAAATACTATGATTATTTCTAATACCACAATGTGCCAAATTTGCACTTGGTTACGAAGATTTGTTGTGGTTTGCTTGACTCGAACTTGGCTATGTTTAGCCGAAGGATTTTGTATACAATCACTCACAGGATGCTAGCGAGTGCGGGAATTGGCACAAGCAAAAAATATAAAACCAGAGGCTTTTGTATATACTCACTAGCGGGACGCTAGCGAGTGCAGGGAATTGTGATTGGAGATGACACAAACCACGGACAAAAGACGTGGCGTGCAACGTCTCTACGGTTGGTTATAAAAAAACGCCATTGAATGCTTTTCAATGGCGTTTTTTTATATTATTTGAATGTGTATTACTTCACTACTTTAAACTCAACCCTGCGGTTTTTGGCCCTGCCTTCTTCGGTTTTGTTGCTGGCTACAGGTTTGGCACTTCCAAAGCCTTTGGCGGTAAGCTGTGTTTTGCTTACACCTTCGCTTATCAGGAAGTTTTTAATGGCATTGGCTCTGCCTAAGCTTAATTTTAAGTTGGCTGCTGCTGCTCCTACATTATCGGTATAACCTGAAATAGCTAGCTTATATTTCGGTTTGGTTATTAGCAGTTGTGCCAGCTCTTGCAAACTTTCAAGCGAAGTCATTTTTATTTTTGTGGTACCTGTTTCAAACTCCAGGTTGTTAAAGGCTTCTCTTAATACTTTTTTCTCTTCGGCTGTTAGCTGTTTAGTAGTATCGGCAGGTACAGGAACTACTGCTGCTTTTACAGGGCAGCCTTTATTACTAGCCGGGCCAGGAACATCTATACAGTTGTCTATTTTATCTATTACACCATCGCCATCTGCATCCGGGCAACCGTTTAGTTCTTTTGGTCCTTTGTCTAACGGGCATTCATCGCGTTTATCGGACACGCCATCGCCATCGGTATCTGGGCAACCATTGAATGTTTTTAAGCCCGGTAATAGCCTGCATGAATCCTGGTAATCAGGCACGCCATCGTTATCTATATCCGGGCAACCGTTTAGCTCGGCTCTACCTGATTCTTCCGGGCAATTATCATCCTTATCAGGTACGCCATCGCCATCTGCATCAGGGCAACCGTTTAACTTCAATGTTCCGGCTACCGTTGGGCATGAATCTTTTTTATCCGTTACGCCATCTTTATCAAAATCCGGACAACCAAATAACTTAACAGAGCCTGAATCGGTTTTGCAACTATCTTTATAATCAGGTACGCAATCTTTATCCTGATCAGGGCAACCGTAAGCGCATTTTCTGCCCGGCTCGTTTATACAAGTATCTCTGTCGTCCGGTACACCATCGCCATCTTTATCAGAGCATCCTTCTAAATCCCATGAACCGTAACGTTTTTTGCATTTGTCCAGCTTATCTATAACACCATCGCCATCTCTGTCCCTGTTGCGGCCAAAGTTCCAGTTTATACCTGTGCGTATATTAAAGTAGTTTCCATTGTCGTAAACTGCATCACTGCTTAGCGCTGTAATATAAGTTAGCGGTGCTACTATATTATCGGTAAATAAATAGGTTTGGAAAGGCCCTAAGTTAAGGGAGAAACCTAAACCTATATTGCTAATGCTTTTGTTGTAATAAGTTCCGCTTAACCTTAAATCCAATACAGTCCATGCTTTTTTGGTAAAGGCTAAGGTAGCAGCCGGGTTGAATGTATTGCTGTTGAAGTTATTGAATAATATTAAATCGAAAGTATTGTTATAATTAATGGCATATTGGCCTCCGAGGTATAACTTTCCGTTGAGTGCAGTGGTGTATGAACCTGAACTTTCGGTTGGTTTAAAGTTATAGTTTTGTAATGAGTCTACTATGTCTTTTATACGGGTATTGATTACTGAATCTGGGGTTACGCCTACTATTACATCTACCCCGGTATAACGGAATTCGGTAAAGGAGCGGGTGAGTGAGCGGGTATCGTTGTTCCAGGTTATCCAACCCATATTAATGGCACTGGCTGACACGGAGAAGTGCTGGTTGAATTTGTATTGGGCTCCTAAATCAAAGCTAAAGCCGGAACCGTTTTGTTTTAAAAAGTCGTCTGCGGCTAAACTTTTATTGTCTTTGTTTTTTTGATAGGCTGTATAAAAGCCTGCCGAATTCATTTTGTAGTCGGCTGAAAGGTATAGCTCCTGGTCGTTGCTACGTGCGTTAAAATTAGAACGCTCAGTATTCAGGTTGGCTAAACCGTATAGGTAGCTTACTCTGCCTCCTACGCTTATTTGTTTATTTATTTCGCGGGTATAACCCAAGCCAAATGAAATCCAGGTGGTGTAATCCATTTTAAGGTTTGATAAACTGATATTATCGCCTGCTAATATGCCGTAGCTTAAATTATTAAAATTACCGCGCGTACCTAAACGTATAATGTCTTTGGGTATACTGGCTGTTATTTCGGTATTTATTTGTACGCCTAATGAGAAGTAGTTTTTCTTAATGGCTATGCCTAAAAACATCAAATCCATCTGATTGGTTATGTTGATGTCGTTCAGGTTTCTATCGCTATTGCGTAAAAATATGTTTACGGATGTATCGGGCGATTCTGATTTCAGGAAAAAATCTTTGATGCCTACATTAGGTGCATTAAAATGTAAATAAGTAGCCGGAAAACCATAGGTAACATTGGCCTGCGGCCTTATACCGGGGTTCAGGTAATTGCTTTGGGCTACGTTCCTGAAGTTATATAAGTTCTGGTTGGTTTGCGCTGAAACTGCCTGAACGAATGCTATTAATAAAAGGGTATATAAAAATTTTTTCATACTTAATAAATGTTGTTTAAGGGGGGTTAGGGTTACTTTTTAATTGGCTTGTTTAAAATTTAACTTTAACATTCATACCTACTTTAACATTTATATTGTAATCGCTATATATTTTTACGTACCTGGTTCCGTTTTCGGAGGTAATAAAAAAGGGTTGTATATATATTTTTGTGGCTTTTCTAACGTGTTCTAATAAAGCTCCGCTCAGGTCTATTCTGCTTACGGTTTGGTCTGATGCTTTTACTACTTTGCCTGTAGCATCTATAGGTGCCGGAAGCAATGAGTTTTGCAGGTTAACTGAATCTAAGCGCTGACCTAATGAATCGGCAAATACCAGTTTTACGCTACCGCCAAATGGAAAGCCATTGGTTATACGTAAAATAAGTTCTGCTTTTACTACGTTGTCTAAATCGCCCGGTTTTATTCCATTGTTCACGGAATCCATTAAACCAAAACCTACGCTTGATATGCTCATGGGTAGTTCTGTTTCTATATCGAACGATATTTTACTATCGCTTCGTAAAAAATTAGCGGTTGAGTTGGGTAAACCCACATTGGTGGTAACAGCTCCCTCGTAATTAAACTTAACGGGTGGCATACCTAATACGTTTCTTATATTAGAGTTGTTTACATCGTACACGCCTGCACCTGTTTTTGTCTGGCCGGCTTCTGCTATGGTTGGGTAGGCTATATCAAACGCGGGGCCGTTAAATGGCAATGTTGCACCTACTGCGTTTTCTCCATCTACATTTAAACCGGCTCTCATTGGAATGCCCATGGAGTTATTGGTAATAAAGCTCATTTTAGGGTTTTCAAAAATCAATGTGCCGTTTAATTTTTTCAAATCGGCTAAATTTACTTCGCCTTTGTCTAATGTAATAATGCGGTTTCCAAAAAATCCTTCTACATACCTAAAGTCTAAATTGGCCATATTGAGAACTATATTGACGGCATTGCTGGAATCGAAATTAACGGTAGTTCCCGTTGCTACTAAACGGGCAGCCACTAATATTCTCAGCCTGTTGTATGGTATGGCGTTATCCTGTGTAAAGTCGAGTATGGTATTGTCTAAATTAATGGAGCCTGACACATTGGAATTGGCTGTAATATATAAGTTTTGTGCGGGTAGTGCTACTCCGTTTCTTGTAGCTCCTACAAAGTTTAACGATAGTTCTATATCCTGATTTACTGATGAGGTATAATTGTAATTGATAGAGGCTGTATTGAACTCTACTTTTCGTATTAATGTACTTGGATCGTCCGGTGTAATATCTATTAGTAAATCTTTACCTTGTAAATTCTGGTCGCTAAACTTTGAGCGGCCACCGTAGGCAACTACATGGCTTGTTTGGGCAAAGAACTTAACTGAATCGTTTGCTAAAAAAGCAACAGGCGAAGTAGTGGCTGCTGTTGTTATATTGACAAAATTATAACCTAACTCGTTTGACAATGTTTTGCCTGCTAAATCTATACTATCTACACTGATGCCTCCGGGAGGTATATTGGTGTAGGTTAGGGTACCTATTAGGGTGGCCGGTAAAAAGGCTATATCGTACAGGTTAATATCCATTGAGCTTACCGTAATTGAAAGCTTGTTTTCGAACTTTACCACAATATAACCTGAGGATATTTTGGCTTGCTCAAAACCATCAAACAAAGTAAACTGTGTAATGCTTGGTACACCATCGCTTAAGCTGGGTACGTTGGCAGGGCTATTGGCTAAAGCCTGGTCAACAGCATCTTTAGTGGTCTGGCTTTGAAAACCATTGCGCAATTGTATAAGTGAACGGCCACCAAAGGCTACAATATCGTTAATGTTTACCACACCTAACTTTTGCTCAAATGTACTGGCGGGCTGTGGCGGTATAACTAATAACTCGGGTGCTGTTACTTCTTTTATTTTGCTTTTGCGGAAAAACAAACGCATAAAACCATCGGGATCGTACACAACGGTTGAATCGCCTTTAACCATATTCATTAAGGTTAGGTCGGCATTTACCAATGGCAAACCAAACTCTGGCTCGGGTTTGTAGTTATCGTACTTTTTTAAATCAATTTCTTCTTTTTTGCAAGCTGCAACTAATAAAAGAAATAGGAACGGAATAAGTAGTTTACTTTTCATAGGCCTTTTTTGCAATTTTAACGAAAAAAAACTACTGATTTACATGTATTTTATAAACCGCGTGTTTGGCTTTGTAAATTTTTTTTAATGTGGGATATTATTGTCTTACAATATTGTTGAACAATAATTCCATATTCATTAAATTTTCAAATTGTTTATCTTCTTCGTTTTGTTCGGCTTCTTCTGCCCTATCCTCTTCTGTGGTGGTTTCGAGCGGATGGTGGTATAAACTCCATTCCTCGTTGTTGTATTCCAAGGCTGTTAAGTTTTCTACCCAATCGCCACTGTTTAAATAGGTAATTTGTCCGTATTGGGTGGTAAAGGTTTTTATACTGGGCTGGTGTATGTGCCCACATATTACGTAGTCGTATTTTTTTTCTATACCCAACTGTATGGTTGTTTCTTCAAAATCGTCAATAAACTTAATAGCACTTTTTACACCTTGCTTTACTTTTTTGGAGAATGACAAACGCCCTCTGTTTAGTATTTTTTGTGATACGAAATTGACAGCGCTGTTTAACAGGATAAGTATATCATACCCCACTCCCCCCAACTTTGCCAGCCATTTACTGTGTTTCATACTTACATCAAATACATCGCCATGGAAGAACCATGCTTTTTTCCCATCTAACTCTAAAACGAGTTTATTAAGTACTTGTAAATTGCCTAAGTTAAAATCGGTAAATTTTCGAAGCAGCTCATCGTGGTTACCTGTTAAATAGTATACTTTGGTACCGGTGCTTAGCATTTTAAAAATGCGTTGCACTACTTTCATGTGGCTTTTGGGCCAGTAGTGTTTACTAAATTGCCATATATCTATTATATCGCCATTTAACACTAAAATTTCGGGGTCTATTGATTTGAGGTATTTATTAATTGCCCTGGCCTGGCATCCGTAAGTTCCTAAGTGGGTATCGGAAATTACTGCTAACTTAATTTTGCGTTTGTTCATAAACAAAGGTTTTGCAAAGTTTGATTTTGCATGTGTGCTTATTGTAAACTAAACATTAAGTAATTGTGTATTGGGCTCTGTTTATTTTGTACTTTATTTGTGCCATGCTGATTAAGTACCTACTTCACTATAAGTTTGCTATTATATGGGCCCTTATTGTATTGGGTTTGTGCGGCATGAACGGGGCTTATATTCCGCATTTTAAACTATCAAGCTTATTCAGAATTGATAAGCTGGCACACTTGTTTTTATTTGGCTTTTTAAGTTACTTAATAGCCATGGCTTCCAGCAGGGCTTTCCCACATAAAAGCCGATTTGAATTGATATATCCTGCTTTTTTAGTTGGTACTGCTTATGGTATTTTAATTGAGGTATTACAAGCTACTGTTTTTCCTAACCGCAGTTTTGATTATATGGATATGCTGGCTAATACGATTGGCTGTGCACTGGCATGGCTGGTATTAAACAGCTACTTAAAGAGGAAAACAAAAAACGCTAAAGTTGATTAATTCTTTAGCGTTTTTATGTGTTACTTATTAAGCTCGCCTAAAGCTTTCTGTACTGTTCTATCCTGTTTGCTTATTACTGCATAATAAGCCCCATCGCGCCACATTTGGCGTGCAATGAGTGCTTTTAACTGTTGTTTTATAAATGCGCCAGATTTGCTTAGCTCGGCTGCTGTAGGTGCTGCTATTTTTTCTAAAACGGCATTGGCAATTAATGCGGCAATGAATTCATCGCTTGCATTAAACTGGGCAATGTATGCATCTACATCTTTGTATTGTTTCAGGTTGTTTCTATTTGCATCTACATATTGGTAAGCTGTTTTGTTTAACAAGCCTGCTGCTGCCACATGTGATAGAAATTTGCTGTTGAACGAGGTATCGATAGGTACTTTTACATCGGGCAAAATACCACCACCACCGTATACTACACGCTTATTTACCAAGGTATAGTATTTGGTTGTATCGTTTATGGTATTTTTATCTAAGCTTTCTAACTCACCGCTTTCGTAGCGTTGTATTATATCTTCTTCGTAACTTTCTAAACCATTGCTGTAGTTTTTTTGTATACAACGTCCGCTGGGGGTATAATACCTTGCTACGGTTAAGCGTACTGCACTACCATCGCTTAGCTGAAAGGGTTCTTGCACAAGACCTTTACCAAAACTACGCCTGCCTACTATTATACCTCTGTCCCAATCTTGTATGGCACCACTTAATATTTCGCTGGCACTGGCCGAACCTTCATCAACCAATACGGCTAACCTTCCAGTTTCAAACAAGCCGGGTTTTTCTGTTTCATAGGTTTGTTTGGGTTTGGCTCTGCCCTGGGTATATACTATCATTTTGCCTTCGTCTAACAGCTCATCCACTATTTCGGTAGCGGCATTTAAATAACCTCCCGGATTGCCTCTTAAGTCTATCACTAGGTTTTGCATGTTTTGCTTTTTCAGCTTTACCACTGCTTCTATAAACTCTTCGTGGGTTTTGGCTCCAAACCTGCTTATTTTTACGTAACCTGTTTTATCATCGAGCATAAAACTGGCATCTATGCTGTAAATGGGAATGGTATTGCGGGCAATGTTAAAATCAATTTTTTGCCTAGTGGATGGCCTGTAAATAGCTACTTTTACTTTGCTTCCTTTTTTGCCTCTCAGTGCTTTTACTACCATTTCATTGGTTACACCAATGCCTGCTAGTTTGGTGGTATCGGCTTTTAGTATTCTGTCGCCACTTAATATACCTAAATCGGCTGAAGGGCCTCCGCTAATGGCTGCAACAACCATGATGGTATCGTTTACTATATTGAACTCAACGCCTATGCCTTCAAAATTACCATCTAGGGGTTCGTTGGCTGCCTGTAAATCTTTCGCGGGAATATATACGGAGTGCGGGTCAAGCTTGGCTAACATATCGTTAAACATTACTGACTCCATTTCTTCTGTATCTACCGTATCTACGTATTCGCTTTGTATAATACTTAAAAGTTCGTTTAGTTTATTCTGACCCCCTACTAACTTAAATCCTCCTGCCGGTCGTAAAAAAATGCCAATGCCAATGCCTCCTGCCAGTAAAACTCCATATATAAATGGTTGCCATTTCTTCCAATTATCGTTCATGTATTATTATTTTATAAATTGCAGCACAAATATAAAAAGCTTAATTGCCTAACAAAGTTTAATTTTACTAATCATGTCGAAAAAGAATATTCGTACTACTGAGCAAAGTTCTAAATACAATCATTTGGAAAAAATGAGTACAGCTAAATTGATTGCCAGCATAAACAAAGAGGACCAAACGGTACCTAAAGCCATTAAAAAGGCTTTGCCTAAAATTAAAAAGGCTATTGATGCTGCTTATGCCCAAATGGAACAAGGCGGACGTTTATTTTATATGGGGGCAGGTACAAGTGGCAGGTTGGGTATTGTAGATGCCAGTGAGTGCCCCCCTACTTTTGGAGTACCTCACGGATTGGTTATTGGCTTAATAGCGGGTGGTGATACGGCTATTAGAAAAGCAGTTGAGTTTGCTGAAGATGATACGAAACAGGGTTGGCTTGATTTAAAAAAACACAAGGTAACTGCTAAGGATTTTATTATAGGTATTGCAGCGAGTGGCTCCACTCCCTATGTAATTGGTGTTTTGGAACAGGCTAATAAAAATGGCAATAAAACGGCTTGTATTGTTTGTAATAAAAACAGCGCTATTGCTGCAGTTGCTCAGTACCCTATTGAGGTAATTGTAGGACCTGAATTTGTAACTGGAAGTACGCGTATGAAAGCTGGTACTGCTCAAAAGCTGGTATTGAACATGATTAGCACAAGCTTAATGATTAAGCTGGGTAAGGTAAAGGGCAATAAAATGGTTGATATGCAACTAAGCAATAACAAGCTTATTGACAGGGGCACTAAAATGATAATGGGCGAACTGAATATTAACGAAAAGAAGGCTGCTGCTTTATTGAAAAAACATGGCAATGTGCGCAAGGCCATTGATGCTTTTGTTAAATAAAACTTAGCTAAAGCTTACTCTGTACGTTTTTAGTTCTTTTAAAATGGGTTGGTAAAACTCGGCAGTAAGCGGCATGTGTACGCCACGTGCTTTTATCTTGTTTTGCAAAATTAGCTTGGTGGCTATAGCCATAGGTAAACCTACTGTTTTGGCCATAGCAGTATATATTTTACTCTCGCCTTTTACTATTAAAGTGCTATGCTCTTTGTGTAATTTACCGTTACGTTTAAACTCAATTTCGTGCTTCATTACAATCATATCTAAATCGCTTTTTTCTAAAAACCATTTTTGCTGTAATAAATGCTGCAGTATTTGTGCAGGACTGGCGTTGTCTAAACCTATTACTTCGTTACTAAACAAACCTAACCATTTTACGCGTTTAAACTCTTTGCTGCTTTTGCTTATGTTAAGGAATGTACAAAACACTTCTTCTACATTGGTATTATTGGCTCCGCTTAAAAAGGATGCTACTAATTCTCTATAGGTTAAGTTTAGGCTATTGTGTAATTTAAAGGTATCGTCTGTTAAGCCTAGTTTTACCAATAAATTCCAACTTTGGCTATATCCTTTTTTGCGCAGGGTACCTCGCAATACGGTAGTGGCTTTTTGTAAACCATAGGGTTCTATATAACTTAAACTATCTCTGTTGGCATAGCTTTCAAACAAACCGTAATCGGCTACTTTTACTGTTTCTGTTTGTTCAAATATTCTGTTGGGTGGAATAAATTTAACCAAGCCATCTTCTAAATACTGTGCTGTTGCCTGTCCTGCTAAAACCACATTACGCGGGTTCCAGGTAAATTTATAATTCCATGGGTTGTTATCAAATTCGGGTGCTATTAATCCACCACAAAACGATTTAAAGGATGTTATTTCTCCTCCGTTGTCTTGTATCTGGTGTATCATTTCCATGGCTGATAAATGATCAATGCCGGGGTCTAATCCTATTTCGTTTAAAAACAAAACACCTGCTTTTTTTGCTGTTGCATCCAGCGCTTGCATTTCGGGGCTAATATAACTGGCGGTTACTAAATGCTTTTTAAACTCTATACAATCATGTGCAGCTACAATATGCAAAGTGGGAGGTAATAGCGAAACCACTAAATCGGCTTGCTTAATGGCTGCCTGACGTGCTGCTTTGTTATTTATATCAAATGTAATGGCTGATGCGTTTTTACTTTTCCCTATTTTTTGTTGTGCCATGGCTATGTTTTGATCGGCTATGGTTACATGCCAGTTTTCTTTTTTGGCGTGTTGCAACAAATATTTTATTAAGTACGATGAGGATAAGCCTGCACCAATTACCAATATATTTTTCATGTTTTGCTTGTGTAGTAAAGGCGCAAACTTAGTTCTACATTCAGGCAATAAAAAATAATTTTAAGCAGTAAATAACAAATCGAAACCGGAATGTAGTTAAAACAAAAAACCGACTCATCGTAAACGATTGTCGGTCCTTGTGGGCAAAAATTATTTTATGAAGAGATATTTATGTAGGAATCCACCCAAACCTACAGTATTTTTATTGTTTGCTTTTGTCTTGTTGTTCTTGCTTTGGAGTATCGTTGGTACTGCTGCTTTTTATTTTACTACAACCTTTGGTCAAACTTCCTAAGGTTAACCCTCCAAATAACAATATAATCAATTTAGTTTTCATACTTTAATTCTCTATTTGCTGCATTGAACGTTACGAAGGTGTATTTTGTTACACACATTCTAAATTTTATTTTGATGAAGTTAATTTTTCATACGTTCAAATGCATTTTTTATATGATAAAGGGATTTGAACATAAAAAAAGCGGCTTGTAGCATACACTACAAACCGCTTTAAAGTTTTATTTTACAGTTAATTAAATAGCTGCTTCGTATAATTTGCTTACTGCATTCCAATTTACCACGTTCCAGAATGCACCGATATAATCAGGTCTGCGGTTTTGGTAATGTAAATAATAGGCATGTTCCCAAACATCTAAACCTAAAATAGGTGTTCCTTTTTGTTCAGCTACATCCATTAACGGATTGTCTTGGTTTGGCGTAGATGAAATAACCAATTTACCATTGGCTACTGATAACCACGCCCAGCCTGAACCAAAACGGGTAGTAGCTGCTTTGGCAAATTCTTCTTTGAATTTTTCTAAGCCGCCTAAATCTGCGTTAATGGCATCTGCTAATTTACCTGAAGGTGAACCTCCTGCATTGGGACCTATTACTTTCCAGAATAAGCTGTGGTTAAAATGTCCACCACCATTGTTACGGATAGGTGCTGAGTATTTTGAAATATTTTTACATATTTCTTCTATACTTAATTTCTCCGCATCGGTACCTGCCACTGCATTGTTTAAATTGGTAACATATGCCTGGTGATGTTTTGAATGGTGAATTTCCATAGTGCGTGCATCAATATGAGGCTCAAGCGCAGTATAGTCGTACTCTAATTTTGGTAATTCGAATGACATAATTTTTTTTATTAAAAGTTAAAATTGGTGTGTTAAATGTTTCGCATTAATTGCAAATGCGAATGTATATTATTTAACTAAAATTGGTAAGATATTGTTTTGTTAACGGAACAAAAAAACAGAAAATTCCGTCTACTATCGTTTTATACCCACATTTGGTCTTGATAAATCGGTTATTAAAAAGTTGTTGGCTTTATTGGTTTCCATCAAATTTGTATGCTTTAAATATTTAAACCGAACATGAAAACACGTATCATATTATTTTTATTTGTATTGGGTTCTGTTAACCTGTTTGCACAGGTTGATGATCCAAAAGGGGTTATTCAAAACCCAAAGGGATTCAAAGAAAAGTCGCATAATTTTTTTATGGGCAAAAGGCTGAAAATGGCCACCGGCCAACGCGATACTTTTTATACGCTAAACGTACAGTTTAACAAGGATACTACAGAGCGTGGCATCAAATACCGTTACCTTGATTCGCTTTACAATGACTTGTTAGCACGCAATACAGAACTAAATCGTAAACACAAAGGTTTGCAGGCTGATTACGCGGAAATGAATCAACGTTATACTGATTTGTTGAAATCGTCATTAAGCAAAACGGAGCAACTGAATATGGCTTTGAAGCAAAAGGAAGACATGCTTTCGGCACGTGAAAAAAGACTGGCTGAATTAGAAGCTATTATTCGCAGACAAGATTCTATTACCAATGCTTTGAACGAAATAGTAAAACGCGCTTTGTTAAGTTTTAACAGTGATGAGTTAACGGTTGAAATGAAAAACGGAAAGGTATATGTTTCTTTAAGCGATAAATTGTTGTTTAAATCGGGCAGTGCTGATATTGAAGAAAAAGGTCAGGATGCGATTAAAAAGTTGGCTGAAGTGTTAAACAAAAACCCTGAAATAGATGTGTTAATTGAAGGCCATACTGATAATGTGCCTTTACGTAACAGCGCTAACTTTAAAGACAACTGGGAGTTGAGTACGGAACGTGCTACTAATATTGTAAGAATTTTAAGCGATGTAAGTAAAGTAAACCCTAAACGTTTAACAGCAGCCGGTCGTAGCGAATACATGCCTAAAATGACTAACGATACACCTGAAGGCAGAGCCAAAAACCGCAGGACTGAAATTATTCTGACACCTAAATTGGATGAGTTGTATAAACTGATTGATAAAAAATAAGCATTGCTTATTCCCCCCTGATTTTATATTTTAAACTTTGCAATTGCATTTCAAACCAGGATGGTTCTCTTAATTGGAACCATCCTGGTTTTTTATTATATGCAGGATTTAAAAACACATTTACATAAATAGCTCCCTGCTCGTAGGTGTGTCCGTACCAGTTTTTATACAATGAATCTCTTTGTGGTTTGGTAAACTCTGCATTTACATTTGATTGTAATAACATAGGCAAGGTGTCCATGTTTAAATCGTTTAAGGGTTGAATGTTTAACCCTTCTTGCTTGTCCAAATAACGTATATCGCCTCCTGTGCTAATGGGTGCGTAGGAGTAAAAAAGTGAATCGCCAAAATCATGCATGATGCGTTTTTCTATAGCAAAAAAACTGCGGTATTGTAAGTTGCTATCGGCAATTACTTTGCCGGGGTAATACATATAGTTGCCTATTAATAAGCTTGCCATCATGGTTATAAAAGGCCATTTTATTTTTGGCAATCCTGCAATTACCAATAACAAAACCATAAACTGGCTGATTAAAAAATACCGATGTCCTATTGTATTATACAAGAATACGGCCATGCAGATACTATTCACTAAAAGTATAATAGCTGTATATATGAATAGTTTTTTATTGATTTGTTTTTTTGCCCATACGTATATGAATAGCATGTATGGAATTAGCATACCGTTATCAACCAAGCGCCATATAATTAAAAACACGCTTTGTATAAACTGTCCTGCTCCTTTTATGTTATTGTGTTCGGTATAGTTGGGTGAAAGAAAAGCCCAGCCAAAATGCATTTGATGCGCCCACAACCATAAGGCAAGTGTAATACTTGCCGGAAGAAATAGCATAAGCCCGTTCTTTACAAAAGTCCCAAAGTTTTGTTTTGTTTCATAGCATTGGTAAGCGTAAATAAAGCCAAATGCCAACAGGAAAAAATTAGCCTGCAAATGGGTTATTTCCATTAGCACACTGCTTACTATAAACAAAACAGTACGTTTAGTAATTAAACTATACAGGCATAATAACACCCATAAAAAAAACAAAGGTGTGTTTAGCAAAAGTGCTTGTTGTGCTACAAATACTGAGTACATGCACGAAAGCAATACGGCTGTATTGGCTTTTGTTTCTGTTGTAAACAGCAAAGCTATTTTCCGCAAAACAAGTATGGTGCAAAAACCTATGAGTATAATTAAAGCATGGGCAACCCAAAGCGACTTACCGAAAATGGTCCAGCAAACAGCCAGCAAATATGGAAATAATGTTGGATGTCCGGGATCAGCCAGAGGCGGATACCAAATGGTTTGCAGGTTATTGTCGTATATATTTAAAGCTACTTTTGCGGTGGAGGTAACTGCATCGCCATGAAAAGGATCGTTTTTAACTACTAGGAAAAATATGGAACAGGCTAACGCAATGAGGTAATAAATATACTTATTGAATAACTTTTCCATAGATAGCTTTTGTGATAACGGCACGCAAAATTTATAATTAATGGTATTATTGCATTGTGATTAAAACGCTACAACAATATAAATTTTTAAGCATATTTATAGTTTGTATACATGTACTTTACTTTTTTGTAGCCCTGCACTTTAAAGGAATTTACACGGTTGACTCGGAAGGCTATTTATATTTAGCTAACAATTTAATTGAATACCAAAGTGTTTATGCGGGCAATTTGCTGCAACCTTTATTGGTTGATTATTTTGCACTGCGCCCGCCTTTGTATGGCTATTTCATTGCTTTCAGCAAAGCTATTTATGCATCGGATTTTACTGTTCTGTTTTTGCAGAATATACTTTCGCTTGGCCTATTTTTTTATTTACTAAAGCTGCTTAAGCATTTAGCCATATCCGCTAAAATTACCAATATTGTTATTCCTGTTTACCTTATTTTATATCCTGCTCATTTTGTTTATACCAATACTATTATGAGTGAAACGGTATTTGAGGTGCTAATTTTTGCCTTGTTTTACCATACTTATTTTTTCTATACAAAGCCTTCCTTATGGCGTGTGTTTGTTATTTCTCTTATTATTGGTTTGGCTATGCTTACCAAGCCTGTTGCTATTTTAATCGGGCTAATTATTATTGGTTTAATGGTATTTGTTAAACCTTTTAAAATAAGTTATGTATTGATAGGAGTTTGCATTCCGTGTATTGCGTATTTTAGTTATGGCTATGCAGTAAAAGCGGAAACGGGTTATTTTCAGTTTACTTCCATGAAATCGTTTGCTACTTTAAGGTGTTTAGTAAAGTACAGTGCGGCTGATGTATATGGAAGTGATTATGCTGACAGCTTATGTACCAGCATTTATGATGGAGGTAACAAACAGGCAACGGTAGCTGCACGGTTTAACTATATTGATAGTTGCAGCAATCAATTTTTATTTAACCATAAACTGGCTTTGGCTAAAATATACTTGAAAGGTTGTGGCGTTTATTTACTGGACCCGGGCAGGTATGATTTATATAAACTGATTAACCAAAACAATGATCACGTAAGTGGTATGTTTGAAACCTTGCATCAGCAGGGAGTTAAAGCAATGGTGAAATATCTTTTTAAAATAAACCCAATAGGCTTGTTGGTATTGGGTTTATTGTTCTGTTGGAATATAGTAGTAGTTATTGCTTTTACAGCTATGGTATTTAAGGTAAACAACCCTATTAAATGGCTGATTGTACTTTTTGTATTGTACTTTATTTTCACCACAGGTATGATGGGTATTTCCAGATACCGGGTACATATTTTCCCTTTGTTATTACTGGCTTTTTGTCTTTGGGCAAATCAATCGAACTTTATAAAAAAACACTTACATGATTAACTTTCATTCGCCACTGGAGCCTTTACAGTTTGAAGTTTTTAAAGAAAAGAACATTGAAGTTTTTTTAAAGCGCGATGATTTAATACACCCTTTTGTAAGTGGTAACAAATGGCGCAAACTAAAATATACTTTGCACGATGCTAAAGCCAATAATAAAAAACATTTGGTAAGTTTTGGTGGTGCTTATAGCAACCATTTAAATGCATTGGCTTGTGCAGCGGCTATGTTTGGATTTAAAGCAACTGCTTTTGTAAGGGGTGAAGAAGTGGACAACCACATGTTGGCTTTAAATAAACTATGGGGCATGCACTTGATATTTATTGGCCGCGATGCCTATAAGGATAAACGGGCTTTGTTTAACCAATATTTTGGTAACGATACTGATGCTTATTTTGTTGATGAGGGTGGTGCTGGGCCATTGGGAGCCAAAGGCTGCGAAGACATAGTATATGAGCAGGGACCTGAATACAACAGAATTTTTTGTGCAGTAGGTACAGCCACTACTTTACAAGGTATTACACAAGCCATACAAAAAACCAAACTGACCACAAAGGCAGAAGGTATTTGTGTGTTAAAAGGCGCAGATAATATTGATGAACCGCTACAAACACTCAAGCTAAACAAGCACTATACTATACACCATCAATTTCATGAAGGAGGCTATGCCAAAACCAATGAAGAGTTATTTGCTTTTATTAAACTTTTTGCCAGCCAAACCGGTATTTTATTAGACCCTGTTTATACTGCTAAAATGATGAAAGCCGTATTTACTTTAGCGGAACAAAACTACTTTGCTCCGCATGAAAAAATAGTATGTGTGCATACGGGTGGCTTACTGGGTTTACTTAGTAAGCTTTAGCTTATTTCTGTATTAAAATTTTACGCACCAATTGCTTGCCTGACTCTGTGTTTAGTTTTACAAAGTAAAAACCATCATTTAAATGAGTTGTGCTTAAAACAATCGGCTGGCTAGTGTTTACTGTTTTAGTTAGTACGGTTACTCCCAAAGCATTTATAATGCTTGCCTCTGCTTGTTCATTGCTTAAATTGGTTTCAATGGTTAACACATCTTTTACCGGGTTAGGATAAACGCTTGCTTCAATTTTATTATTCACTAAGTCGTCAGCAGCACCTAAACTGATTTTACCTGTTATACTGCTTTTATAAAACCTGAAACCTCCTCTTTGGTTACCAATCATTAATTCGGGTAAAGTATCACCATCAATATTGGCAACGGTAACGCTTGTATAAAAACCTTGCAATAAACTATCGGCAGGTAATGTAGTATTGTCTTTAAAAATGCTTCTGATTTTTATGGCAGGTTTTGCATTATTAGGATAGATGTCAGTATATAAAGTAACACCCGTGCTATAGCTTCCTACCAGTGCTTCGTAAATACCATCATTATCCAAATCAACAATATGTGGCGTAGCATTTCCATAGGTATCTACACGTGAGCGTACGTTTATTTTGCCCAGCGTATCAATGGTAGGGTTAGCCGTAAATGAAGCTTGTGTTGCTGTTCCATTATTCTGAAAATAAGCCAGTGTACCATTGCGCTTGCCTATTACTAAATCTAACTTTCCGTCCTTGTTTAAATCAATTAGTTGTGGTGCAGTTTCTGTTCCTGCATTTATTGCAAAATAATTGCTATCGCGTTTGGTAAAGCTAATAGTTGAACCTGTTGATGTGTTTTCGAAATAATTGATATAACCATTATACCAACCAAAAATCAAATCTTTTTTACCATCGCCTGTTAAATCGCCAAAGGTGGGTATAACACTTGATAATGCTAAACGGGTGTTGGCTTGTATATCGGCCAAATTGGTATCAACTAAATTAAAAACCGGATTGGTTTGGGTACCTATGTTTTTATATAAATACAATTGGTCAAAACCGTTTTGTGTATATAACCAATTGCCCGCAGTACTTACTACCATATCTTCATCGCCATCGTTATCAATATCAACAAATATTGGCCTTGAATTACCACCTAAGTCTATCATTTCATCCTGCAAAAAATTATTTTTTACATAACTAAAATTGGCAGGTACATTGTTGCTGGCTGCTAAGTTTTTATATAAATAAACATGCTCGTTATTTTTTACCGCAGCAGGCTCGTTGGTGGTAATAATCATATCGGTTACACCATCGTTATCAAAGTCTTTGAAATAAGGTGCAGGCCATATTAAATCCATCGGACGGAATGTGTTGCGGGGAAATATAGTGTCTTCACGTATCATACTATCGTATCCGCTTGCACTTTGTTCTTTACCGTTTTCTAAATAAATAAGTGGTGCAAAAGCACCATCACCAAAGAAAAAATCTTTATCGCCATCCGCATCCATATCAAACGTGGCAAAGGCATTGTTTACGTGCCTTGAGCTTTTACCTACCACCGTTACGTTTAAACCTAAATTAAAACCATGTGTATTTATTTTATAGCTAAAACCGCCCCAGTTTAATTGAGCCAGCTTATATTTTATCGAATCACAGAAAGCATTTCCGTTTGGTCTTGCATTTAAAAACAAATTAAAGTAATTAGAGCCTGTAGGTGATTGAATAAAATCTAATTTTCCATCGTTGTCAATGTCGTCAATTACATTCAAATCGGTTGAACTAAATTCAATACAATCATCTATATCCTGAAAATTATGGTATAGGCAATTCCCTTTTTGTTCAAACTTAAAATTACCGGCTGTAGAAATATTTTTTAAATACCTGATGCCATTAGGCTTGCCAAAGGTATTGGGTTCCACCACAAAAGTAGGACCTGTTGAAGTAAAGATATCTTCTTTACCATCGCAATTATTATCAATTATTTTTAGCCATTGAATTAATGGGGGGAACTGTTGCTCATAACTTGGCGTATATACCCAGTTATTCCCCTGCCATAAATAGGTTAAAACTTTATTCCCTACTCTGTCAAACACCACTAAATCGGGTTGTCCGTCATTGTTTAAATCCAGTTTATTAAACTGGGGGTTTTGCAAACCACCAACAAATGGCGCCTTTAAGGTGTCACTGGAATTTCTTTTTAAAAACTTAGCGTTATTGGCATAATAAAAATGGACATTTTGTGCCGATACATAACCGCTTGTGAACAATAGTACAATAAAAATTCGTAGTACTTTAATCATAATTATTTTGTTTTGTAATCAAATATACATTTTAAAGAATGTATAGCATCTTAAATTTTACTTAAACATTATGATGGCATCAATAAACGAATTATATAAAATATATTTACAATACCCATACATTTCAACTGACACAAGAAATATAAAGAAAGACAGCTTGTTTTTTGCCCTGAAAGGTGAAAAGTTTAATGCCAATGAGTTTGCTGCTGATGCATTAAAAAGCGGAGCTAAGTATGCTATTATTGATGAAGAAAAATATAAAGTTAGTGACAGCTACTTATTGGTTGATGATGTATTAGAAACGCTTCAACACCTAGCCACCCATCACAGGCAGCAATTACAAATACCTGTTATAGCCATAGTGGGTAGCAACGGTAAAACCACTACCAAAGAGTTACTCACTGCAGTGCTCAAACAAAAGTTTAATGTACTGGCTACTCCGGGTAATTTTAACAACCATATTGGCTTACCCTTAACTATACTGCAAATAACTCCCGCACACGAATTGGCTATTATTGAAATGGGCGCCAACCATGTAAACGAAAATGCTTTTTTATGTGACATTGCCTTGCCTTCGATGGGTATAGTAACCAATAACGGAAAGGACCACTTGGAGGGATTTGGAAGCATGGAAGGTGTTATTGCATCGAACATGGAATTGTTTACTTTTTTAGCAAAAAACAATGGTATTGCTTTTATTAATAAACACGATGAAAGTTTAATGCAAATGGCTGAAAATGTAAGCAACAAAAAAACATACGCGGCCAATTTTGAAGGAAGAACCATGCAAGCTGACTATGCTTGTTTTGCCAATGCAATAAGGCCCACTATTGAGTTTACTTTACCCAATGGCACTTTGCCTATTCACTCTAATTTAAGTGGCGATTATAATTTTGATAATATTATGGTAGCCGTGGCTTTTGGCTTGTATTTAAACTTAAGCGAAACGGAAATAAAAAATGGTATTGAAAGCTATCAGCCTGCCAACAACCGTTCGCAAATAGTTAAGACCAATACCAATACTATTTATATGGATGCTTACAATGCCAATCCGAGTAGTATGGAACTATCTATAAAAAACTTTGCGGCCATGCCCTTTAATGACAAAGTGCTTTTTTTAGGTGATATGTTTGAATTGGGAAAATATGCCGAGGATGAGCACCAAGCTATTGTTAACTTATGCCAAACATTGCATTTAGAGGAAGTATATTTATGTGGCCATGATTTTGCAAAAACACAAACTCATTACAAAACATTTGCTACTACAAACGATTGCTTAATATATATTCAAGCCAACCCCATTAAACATAAAAACATTTTTATGAAAGGCTCAAGAGGAATGAAGCTGGAATCGTTAGTACCTGCGCTTGATTAATTGGTAAACAGCAAATAGAAATATACCGCAGGAACTGATAAAAATAGTCCGTCAAAACGGTCTAACACACCACCATGTCCGGGTAAAATATTACCGGAGTCTTTTACATTGATATTGCGTTTTAGTAATGATTCGGTTAAGTCACCAAAGGTGCCAAACACCAGCGTTAATAAACCTACTATTATCCATTCATATACTTCTAATACATCAAAGTATTCGAAACGCACTAATACAAACGCTACAACTATTACCAAAGCAGCACCGCCTGCACTTCCCTCCCAGGTTTTTTTAGGGCTTACTCGTTCAAATAATTTTGTTTTACCAAACTTGCGACCCACTAAATAAGCACCTGTATCGCATGTCCATAACATAATAAAATATCCTATTGGCAAAGCTCCATCATAAATCATGCTGTTGAAACGACCAAAGTCGGCAAGCATACTCAATGGAAAACAAATGTATATAATACCTAATACCTGATAAGCCAATGTATCGAATTCACGTTTGGTGTTTTCGAAAAGCTTAATAATAAACATGAACAAAAACACGGGAATCAAATGGTAGAACCAACTTATATCCCACTGGTTGCGGATAATTAAAGCAAACATTAAATTGATAATACTGCCTGTAATTACACCCAGGTACTGCTCTATCCAGTTTTTATCGGGTAAAAGCAATTGGTAAAACTCCCTTAAGCATAAAAAATTAACGGTAAAGAGTAAAATATAAAACGACCACTCATTTAATACAGTGCAAAGCACAATGGTTAATACAAAAAACAAACCTGTAATGGCTCTTTGCCAAAAATTACTCATGGTATTAATTATTTATTTAAGCTATTGATATTAATTAAATGCAATGCGCTAACAGCATTTTCCTGATGGCAATATATTTCTATTTTGCCAAATAGTTGTGCGTACGAACTATCTGTTTTGTTAATTTCTGAGGTTTCAATTTCGTTGTTAAACAGCAACTGCCTTATATTTTCAGCATCAAACAGGTTGTTTGTTTCTGCTATTTTAACCCAATTACTCATGAATGTTGTTTATAAATATTTGATTGAACCTTAATTTGCTCATGCTATACAGCATAATTACCAAAGCCAATATAGCCAGGGCTGTAATGTAAAAAGGAAAAGTATATTCATCGCGTAAGAAATAAATACTCGGATCCTTTTGCAACAGGTAATTAGCAATAAGCGCAATGGCATTGTTTAAGAAATGGGCTAATACACCTACCCAAATATTACCGCTGTAAGCAAATATATAACCCAGTACTACGCCAAATAAAAAGCGGGGTAAAAAGGCATAAAACTCGCCATGAGCAGCACTAAATAGCAGGGCTGTGAATATGACTGAAACATGTAAATTATAAAAACACATGCGCACAAAATTTTGCAGGCAGCCTCTAAAAAATACTTCCTCCACTATAGCCGGTACTACGGCCACCACCAATAAATTAAATAACAATTGACCAATAGTATTGGCCCTGATAAACATTTCTGACTGTTTTTTAGCCACCTCTTCTGCGTTTCGTAAATAATGTTCCCAGTTTTCAAAATTGGCCGGAAATTTAATATTGTTGTTTAATTCCAGTAACCATGACGAAACGGGAATAGCGGCAATAATTAAGGCAATACCAAACAGGTAATTATAATATTTGGTAGGATGTAATATACGTAAAAAATGTGCCGGGTTTTGATGGAGCGATTTGCTGAAAAAATAAGCCGGTATTATAAAAGTACCTACACTGATAAGGATTTGATTTAACTTAACGGCTAATACACCCGATGGGTTTGCAGCAGGGTTATTTAATATATCATTGATGCTTGTTTGTAAATTAATATTTAAAAACAACTTGGTTAAAAGTAAGCCAACACCGCTTGCCAGTAATGTAAAGCAAATAACCATTCCGAAAAGAATAAGTATGCGCCACAAAAAAAACACAATTGGGTTGGATGCAAATGAGGGTATATTAGACATTTTCGTATTTTTGCAGGCGCAATATAATTTTTTAATAAGTAATTGGTAAAAATAAGCAATATAGAGCTGGGAGAGTTTCCTCTTTTACTGGCACCCATGGAAGACGTAAGCGATCCTCCGTTCAGAGCCGTATGCAAAGCAAATGGTGCTGACTTAATGTACACTGAATTTATTTCGACTGAGGGTTTGGTTAGGAATGCCATTAAGAGCAGGCAAAAGCTTGATATTTTTGACTACGAAAGACCTATTGGCATTCAAATATTTGGTGGTGATGAAGAGGCTATGGCTTTGGCTACGCAAATTGTAGATGCTACCAATCCTGATTTGGTTGATATTAACTTTGGCTGCCCTGTAAAAAAAGTGGTTTGCAAAGGGGCAGGTGCAGGCGTACTTAAAGATATTGAATTAATGGTACGCTTAACAGAAGCGGTAGTAAAATCGACCAAACTGCCGGTTACGGTTAAAACCCGTTTGGGTTGGGACGAAAACAGTAAAAATGTAGAAACAGTTGCCGAAAGACTACAAGATGTGGGAATAGCTGCACTCAGTATTCATGGCAGAACCAGGGCTCAAATGTATAAAGGCGAAGCTGACTGGACCTTAATTGGTAAAATAAAAAACAATCCGCGTATTCACATTCCTATATTTGGTAATGGCGATATTGATAGTCCGCAAAAAGCGGTAGCGTATAAAAACAGGTATGGAGTTGATGGTGTAATGATAGGCAGAGCGGCTATTGGTTACCCCTGGATTTTTAACGAAATAAAACATTTTATAAAAACGGGTGAATTATTGGATGCTCCTTCTGTTGAACAAAGGCTTGATGTGTGTAAAACGCACTTAACCAAAAGTATGGAGTGGAAAGGTGAAAAATTAGGCATTCTGGAAATGCGCAGGCATTACACCCACTATTTTAAAGGATTGAACCATTTTAAAGAGTACCGCACTAAACTGGTAACTCTGGATACGAAAGAAGCGTTAATGGAAGTTTTTGAAACAATCAAAGAAAACTATCTGGTAAACGAACCTTCTTTTTAATAATTTTGACATTCTCCAAACTTAAAAACTACTGATTTACAGAAGCTTTACTTGGCTTTGTAAAAATTCTGTCATAAGCATTAATGCTGAGATTCATCATGCTGTTTATAGCATAAGTGTAACGACTTTTGTCGGCTCTAAAATGAAAGAAATGAAAATAAAATTATTTACACTTATCGCACTTGCTTTTGTAACAAGTGGCACTTTTGCTCAAATTACAATAACGGATTCAGTTAGCATGCTTCCTTCAACCGTTGTTGATGTATTTTACAACCTTGAAACAGGTAAAAAAGATACTGTTAGAAACAACAACTGGCATTTAGCTTTTGCTATGCGCCATGCGCAACCACCTTTAAAAACCATGCAGGCTGCAACCGTTTTAATTAACGAAGGCAGAGGTGTTTCTTTATACAGCAGTACTCAAACTTTAACTAACTGGAGTACATTTGATACTACCAACTGGATGAGCTGGCCAAGTAACTTTAACAGCGATTCAACTTTAGAAGTTGGTGCTTTTAACAAAGGCTTAAATTCATCAAACCCGTTTGATTACGGTTGGGGACAATACAATACAACCAGCAGAGATGTAGTTGGAGCTAAAATATTTTTAGTAGCTATTGATGGTCCTTACCCGGGTGCACCTTCTTCTGGTTTCAGAAAAGTTTGTATTCAAAAAATTGCTTACGATTCGCAATGGGTATTTACAATCAGTAAATTAGACGGAACTGATAGCAATACCGTAACTATTAACAAAAGCCAGTTCAACGGTAAATTATTTGCTTATTATAACATGAACACCAATACTGTAATTGATAGAGAGCCTATTCCTTACTCACAATGGAATTTATTGTTTACCCGTTACAAAACATTGGTAACATTAGGCCCGCAAACAGTTATGTACCCGGTAATGGGTGTATTGCAAAACCCGAACACTATGGCTTATAAAGTAGCAGGTGCTACTGCCAATGCTGCTATTTATGATACGACTAAATTCAATGCAAGAGTTAGAGGTATTGACTGGGATTGGAAAGAAATTACTACAACTCCGGGTGAGTGGCCTGTAAAAGACTCGTTAGTATATTTTACCCGTGTTGACAATAAAATTAACAAAATTAAATTTACTCAATACTACGCTGCATCTGACAGACAAGTAGTTGTTTTCAGTAAAACCAGCTATGCAGGCTTATCAGTTAACGAAAACGTACATAACAATGTTACTGCTTCTGTTTACCCTAACCCGGCAACTACTGAGTTAAACATTGAGTTAAGCAACGCTAAACAAGCTAATGTAACAATCAGTAACTTAAGCGGCAAAACGATTGCTACAGGTAACTTTACTAACGCAGGTAAAGTTGATGTTAGCGGTTTACAAACCGGTATGTACTTATTAAACATTGCTACAGAAAACGGTAGCCAAACAATTAAGTTTATTAAACAATAATTATTGTTTGGGTATTTCATTCGGTGAAAAATAAACACACATATTATTTACAACATATAAGCATGGCCATTTGTGCCATGCTTATATGTTTATATGCAAGTGCCCAAACCAATACCAACCCTGTTGACTCAACAAAAAACAAAGGCCTTAACGAAATAATAATTACGGGTCAGTTAGGTGAAAACACTTTACAAAAATCGGTACTAAAAGTAAAAGTAATTGATGCTAAAAGAATTCAGTTACAAGGTGCTTTTAACTTACCCACTTTATTGGCTAACGAATTAAATGTAAGAATTAACTATGATCCAATGTTGGGTAATAGCATATCTATACAAGGCATTTCGGGTCAAAACATAAAAATACTTATTGATGGTGTGCCGGTAATAGGCCGCGAAAATGGCAATATTGATTTAACGCAAATCAATTTAGCCAATGTAGAAAGAATAGAAATGGTGGAAGGCCCCATGAGTGTAAACTTTGGTACTGATGCCTTAGGCGGGGTACTGAATATTATTACTAAAAAATCGACCAAAAACAAAGGAAGATTGAGCCTTGGCACTTACGGAGAAACCGTAGGACAATATAATTTTGATGCCCAGGCTAACTTGGGTTTTAAGAAAACCGGTTACCAAATAAACTTTCAACGTAATTTTTTTGAAGGATACAATCCTGATGGAGAATCGCGTTTTAAAACATGGAAACCCAGAACGCAATACGTTGGCGATTTTAATTTTACTTATTTTATTAAAAACGGTTCTATTAAAATTAACAACCAGTTCTTTAACGAACAAACCACTAACAAAGGAACGCCCACAGTAAACTCGTTTGAAGCCACTGCGCAGGATGAGTATTACTTTACAAGAAGATTAGGCTCCAGCTTACTTTTTGATAAAAAATTAAACAGTAAATGGCAGTTAAATATTATTGCTGCTTACCAAAACTACCAGCGTATAAGACGCTCGGTTTTTAAAGACATGGTAAGCTTACAGGAAACACTTATTGCCGATGCCAGTTTACAAGATACTACTTACTTTAACCTGTACATGAGCAGAGGAACTTTAACCAATAAAACGGTTAACAACAGAAAACTGAATTACCAGTTAGGTTATGAGGTTAATATTGACCAAACGGAAGGAACAAAAATAGCCAACCAAAAAGCACAAATTGGCGATTATGGACTGTTTGGAGGTGCTGAAATAAAATTAGGCAATCGCCTTTTAATAAGACCTGCAGCTCGTATCATATACAATACTAAATTTGATGCACCTGTTATTCCTTCGCTAAACGTTAAGTTGGATTTAAATACCAATTGGGTTTTAAGGGCTTCGTATGCCAGAGGTTTTAGAGCCCCCTCGTTAAAAGAACTTTATTTGGCTTTTGTTGACCCTAACCACAGCTTACATGGCAACCCTGATTTAAAGGCTGAAACAGGACATAATATTCAATTGGCCGTTACGCATACCAAAAAGCTCAATAAAAATTATACTTTAACGGTTGAGCCAACCGTTTTTTATAACCGCATTCACAATATGATTGATTTGGTTAGGCTTAACTCAAATACTGTGGCTGCACAATACACCAACATAAGTAGTTTTGAAAACATAGGCTTTAACATCAATACGGGTATAGCAAGTAATACTATTAATGCACAGGTTGGCTATGCTTTTAATGCGCGCCAAAACAGTATTATGCAAGCTGCAGGAACCAATACTTACTTTTACACCAACGAGTTTAGAACCAATGTAAGTTATACTTTCAGCAAAGCTTTAACTACGGTTAGTTTGTTTTATAAATACAATGGCGTATTACAATACTACCAATATAACATGACTGATAACAGTATTATACTAGGTACTATGAACGATTTTAACTTACTGGATGCTACCGTGAGTAAGTTTTTACTAAAACGTAAATTAAATGTAACGCTTGGTTGCAAAAATATTTTCAATACCATTAACATACAGGCAAACTTAATAAGCGGCCCACATGCCACAGGTAGCAATAGTGCTGCGGTAGCTATGGGTACCAGTTATTTTGCTTCTTTAAAATTTAACCTTGACTTTTTTACAACCAATTAAACCCATGCTCCTAAGCATTAAAAATATAGTATTCATTGCCATTATCGTTTTTGTATTTGCATCGTGCGAAAAGGAAGACCAACCCATTAAATTACCGCCAAGAGGTAATAGTTCATTTATGTCTATTACTTTAGGAAAAGATTTTGAAAAGCAGGCATTCCTTAATTTAAAGGATAGCCAGATTACTTTGGTTGATATTAACTCGTGGGATCTGGCTTTTGATGCTTCGCCTTTTGGTTCTGATGTGTACTTAAATGGTGGAATGGATATGTATGCTGCGGATACTAAACGCAAAAACTTTTTTATTACTAATAACACTGATACTTTTAATTATAAATGGGATAGCCCTTGCGGATGCAAAGACTCTTTGGCTTTATCGCATTGGTGTGATTTTAACAGAACCGGTAAAGGAAATCTTTATATGTTAGACCGTGGTAGTTACTATACTACCAACAGATTTATAGAATTCAGGCTTATACAAGCTACACCTTACGAGTATCTTTTTGAGTACGCTTATATTGACAACCAGCAATTGATTTACAAAGTTACCTTACCTAAAGACCCTTCTAAAACCAAAGTATATTATAGCTTTACAACACCTAACACATATATAAACTTTGAACCGCAAAAGGATAAGTGGGATTTGTGCTTTTTAAAATACCGTTATGTATTTTACGAAACGAATGTATTGACTAAATATGTGGTAAGGGGTATATTTATTAATTCATCAAAAATAAGTGTAGCTGTTGATAGTACTAATACTTTTGAATCTATTACCCCAAGTATGGCGGTTAATAATTTTCATTACAGTGACATGCGCGATGTAATTGGTTACGACTGGAAAATTTACAATTTTACCACCGGGCAATACAATACACGAGCTAATGTAAATTACATCATATACAACAAATATGACCAAGAGTTATATAAACTGCGTTTCTTAGACTTTAACTTAAACGGGGTTAAAGGCACACCTAAGTTTGAATACGTGGGGTTAAATTAACTTATTATTGCTTTTACAATAAAAACTATATTTAATAGCAGGTATAGTATTAAAAGTACTTTTGCCGACTTCTTATCAATTCTATTGGCCATTTTAAGCTTATTGGTTTTACTTAAACTGAGTGAATAAACGCTTAAAATAATGGTTATTAATATCGACACAAAAGTAAATGCATGCAATGAGTCCACTAAGGTAAATGTAGATGACTCCGGTAAAATGGAATCAATAATATATTTATTACCAACGGCTGCAAACAGGGAACCTACGCTTAACCCAAACCTTGATTCTATACTATCGGCATGGATAAAGAAACACATGTACGAAATAAAAAACGATACGTACATACATAAAAACAATTTGAAAAATAGACCCCAGGCATTGCGCTCTATATAAATATCGACTGTAAAGGAACCATAATCGGAATGAGGGCTTGGTAATGTTACATCGCCAAAAGTAGTTTCATAACCACGTAATCCCGTAATCACATCTACTTTACTTATATCCCAACCGGCTATGGTCAGTTCCGGATCAAAATGTTTACCAGAAGTATCGGCTACAAAAACCAAACTACGCGCATCGTATTGTGAGTTTTCAATATGTACTTCCAGCTTTTGTTTATCGAAGGGATAATTGTGTACCTGCCACGATTCTTTCATTACGCACTTCATCTTCATCAGGGTAAATATTTCACCATTGGAAGTATCACTGTAATTATCTGTATTTTCAATTGATTTGGCATTTGGTACTTCTACATTTTTACCAAAGTTAAACGTTTTGTTTTTGTACCTGAACCACAACCAAAACCGTACGGTATATTCTTTTTGTCTAAAATCTATATCGTGTAAGCTGATAAAATAAATACCCACTTTAACGGTGTCAGGTGGTACAACCGGTTCCTCTTCAGCTGCTTTGCTTATTTTAGCACTTAGTAATAATAAAATGGGTAAAAGAATAAGGAGTTTTTTCATGGGTAGGTCTTTAATTTTTGTATAAATAAAACTCTAATTGAAGTATTTTTAAAGTTTGATAAAGAATATCGAATGGATAAAGCACGCCTCTTTCCGCACCAGATATTATCCGAGAATGAACACCTCTTGCATATTCTCCATATCCTTGTAAAACATAACTAAATTTTAAATCATGTTTTCCTGATTTATAAAAAAAGTTAACTGGAGTATTAGAAGAAAAATCAAGACTAAGTTTATGCTTTCTTATATCTAAAAGAAATATTGTCGATTCCAATAATCGTACCATTTCTTTATTCGAATTCCTGGTGTTTATTTCAATCATAAAACTATCACTACAATCATAAAAAGCTTGCTCCATAAGATTTGCATTACCGAATACATAGCTTACAAAATCTAGAATTGGTATTATCATTATTGAACTTTTAGAATACGGATAATAATCTTTTAACTCCTCATTTTTAAAATAATAATTTCTTTCAGGTAATTTAATTAATGATCGCGTAGTAATTTTATTATTATTAATTAACCATTTTAATATTTCAATTACTAAATAATTAATTGTTCTACTTGGGTCTTCATTAAATTTATATATTGATTTTGTGTCTTCATTATTTGGCAGAACCTTATTGAAATATTTACCTACATTTTCTAAAATGCTCTTTAAATTATCATAAACAAAAACATTTAGTGAAAAGAATTTATTCAAATAACCACTAAAATCTGTTTTCTCCCCGTATTTCGTTGCAAAAATTGATTTTAAATTAGCAACATCTGTTACAAAAATTATTTTACTAAAACAGAATTTATTTTCGCTTGAATTGTGGTCGAAATGTGCAGCAAAAACATTCAGTAATCTAAAAATATGCTCCGGGTCAATCCTATCTAAGTCATCAATAATAAGGATTGTTTCTTTTCCTTTTTCATTTAACTGCTGAACTAAATTTCTAATTAACTGGGTATAGAAATCTTCCTCATAAATGGAGCCCTTTTTATTTCGAAACTTCCCTAAAAACTCAAATGCTTTTATTGTATCATTTTCTTTTACTTGTTCTTTGAACTTCAGATATTTTTCTTGAAGCTTTTGTAATGAATCAAGTATCGGAATAATGCTTTTACCTAACTCAGAAGTATTTTCTACAAATGGTTTTATAATATCAATAGCATTTTCATATAAAAAATACTGCGCTGTAAACAAATCTGAAAACTCTGTATTATCAATATCTATATCCTTTTGCAATAACTCAAACAATATATCATGTTTAATTAGCTCAAATATATCTTCATTACTTGCTACGCTATAGTTAACCGGATATAAATGAACAACTTCATACTTTAAATCATCCGCAAAAAACTCTTTTAAAAAATAGGTTTTACCTGTTCCAAAAGGCGCAGAAAATAATATTCTACTATTACCTTCAACTGACAAGTGATTTTCAAAATCCTTTTTAGGTTCTTCTATAGAAATTGGAAATGCTGATGCCGTCATAATTAAATACTAAAGTAACAAAAAAACGCGAATTCAAAAATTCGCACTTCTTTATGTATATTATACCATTTAGTTTGAATAAAGTAATTGGTATTACAATATGCTTAGTTTTTCCTGTCAATAATGTACTCTACCAACATGGCTAGTTTGTTTGCTACTTCTTTATTGTTTTGAGCAGCTAAAATGGCCAGGGCTTTTTCTTTGTATTCAATCATGGCTTTGCGTGTGTAAGCTATGCCATCGTGTTCGTTTACATACTTTATAACTTCAGCCACCCGTTTCTTTTCGGTATTGTGGTTTTTTATGGAGTTAATAATATAATTCCGTGTAGTCCTGTCAGCATTGTTAATGGTGTAAATAATAGGCAGCGTTAGTTTTTTTTCTTTTAAATCAATGCCTGTTGGCTTGCCTATATCGTCATCGCCATAATCCAGTAAATCGTCTTTTATCTGAAAGGCTATGCCTATGTATTCGCCAAACAAACGCATTTGTTCTACCTGTTCGGTATTGGCTCCGGCACTGGCAGCCCCAATGGCACAACAAGACGCAATTAAGGAGGCTGTTTTTTTGCGGATAATATCGTAGTAAACTTCTTCTGACAGGTTTAAGTTTCTGGCTTTTTCAATTTGCAGTAACTCACCTTCACTCATTTGCTCAACGGCTGTACTTACCAGCTCAAGCAATTGGAAATCTTTATTTTTAACGGCTAATAGTAATCCTTTGGACAATAAATAATCGCCAACTAAAACGGCTATTTTGTTTTTCCAAAGCGCATTGATACTAAAAAAACCTCTGCGCTCATCGCTGTCATCTACCACATCATCGTGCACCAAAGTAGCGGTGTGTAATAACTCTACCAAGCTGGCTCCTCTGTAAGTAGCATCGTTTACCTCGTTAAACAATTTAGCACAGTAAAACACAAACATGGGCCTTACTTGTTTGCCTTTGCGTTTTACTATGTATGTCATAATAGTATCAAGCAAAGCCACATTGCTTTTCATAGCCAGTTTAAATTTGTTTTCAAACAAATCTAACTCATGGGCAATGGGTTGTTTTATGATATCTATTTTACTCAATAATTTATTATTACTTACCTACAAATATTGCTATTTGTATGCAAAATGTGTTATAACTTATATTAGCTATTTTTAGCTTTTACTTTGCGCATCAACTACGGCAATAGTAACCATATTTACTATTTCGCGCACGCTGCTACCTAATTGTAATACGTGAGCCGATTTTTTCAACCCTAATAATACGGGCCCGATTGCTTCGGCCGAACCTAATTCCTGCAACATTTTATAAGTAATGTTACCTGACGAAAGGGATGGAAAAATTAAGGTATTTACGGGCTCACCATTTAACTCGCTAAATGGAAAATTAGCACTTAACAGTTTTTGATTGAGTGCTACGTTTGCCTGTATATCGCCATCAACAACCATGTTTGGATAACGCTCTTTCAGCATATTGCGCACTTTCATCATTTTCTGAGGCACTTCTCCATCTGCCGATCCAAAATTACTATAGCTTAACAGGGCAATGCGTGGTTCTATATTGAATTTTTTAACTGCTTTGTAGGTTGAATAGGTAATATCTACTAAATCATCGGTACTTGGGTAACGGTTAACGGTAGTATCTGAAAAGAATAAAGTACCTTTTTTGCTTAGCATAATATACATGCCGGCTACGTTTTTGGTTCCATCTTCTTTACCTAAAATTTGTAAGGCCGGTTTAATAGAGGTTGGATAATTTTTGGTTAGCCCACTAATCATGGCATCTGCCTCTCCCATCTCAACCATCATAGGCGCAAAATAATTTCTATCGCGCATGAGTTTACGTGCTTCGTGCAGGGTAATGCCTTTGCGTTGGCGTTTCATAAAAAACATATCAGCAAAATTATGCAATGTTCTTTCTTCTTCCATTGGGTCAATAATGGTTATATCGCCTAGCTTAATATGGTTTTCTGCTATAATAGCATTTATTTTTTCTTTGTTGCCTAATAGTATCGGAATAGCGATTCCTTCGTCTTTTACAATTTGTGCTGCACGCAATATTTTATAATTATCGGCTTCGGCAAATACTACACGTTTAGGGGCTTGTTTTGCTTTATCGGTTATAGCTCTTACAAAATTGCTTTCTTTACCTAGTCTGGCCAACAATTGGTGGTTGTATTTTTCCCAATCGGTAATCGGGTTTTTAGCTACGCCACTTTCCATTGCAGCTTTGGCTACTGCCGGAGAAACGGTAGTAATTAAACGTGGGTCAATTGGTTTTGGAATAATATAATTTTTACCAAATGTTACGTTCTTTTCGTTGTAAGCTAAGTTTACAATTTCAGGAACAGGCTCCTTGGTTAACTGGGCTAAGGCATGTACCGCAGCCAGTTTCATTTCTTCGGTAATTTTTGTGGCACGTACGTCTAAAGCACCTCTGAAAATGTAAGGAAAACCCAATACATTATTTACTTGGTTAGGATAATCGCTGCGGCCTGTTGCTAAAATAATATCAGGTCTTGAGGCTATAGCCAAATCGTATGAAATTTCGGGATTTGGGTTGGCTAAAGCAAATACTATACAATCTTTGGCCATGCTTCTTAACATATCCTGGCTTACTACATCGGCTTTTGATAAACCAACAAATACATCGGCATTAGCCATTGCATCCTGCAGTGTATGTATATCGCGTGAAGTAGCAAATTGTTTTTTTGTATCGTCTAAATTAGGGCTGTCTACTCTGATTACACCTTTGCTATCGCACATAATCAAGTTTTCTTTTTGCACGCCTAATGCTAACATAATTTTAGCACAGCTAATAGCCGAAGCTCCTGCACCATTATAAACAACTTGAACGTTATTTATATTTTTACTTACTAACTCTAATGCATTTAACAAAGCAGCTCCTGTAATAATAGCTGTTCCATGTTGGTCATCATGCATAATTGGAATATCCAATTCTTCTTTTAAGCGTCTTTCTATTTCAAAACACTCGGGAGCTTTAATATCTTCTAAGTTTATACCACCAAATGTACAGGCTATATTTTTAACGGTATTGATAAACTCTTCTGTATTTTTGGTGCTTATTTCTATATCGAAAACATCTATATCGGCAAAAATTTTAAATAAAACGCCTTTGCCTTCCATAACCGGTTTTGATGCTTCGGGGCCAATATCACCAAGACCAAGCACTGCTGTTCCATTTGAAATAACAGCTACTAAATTGCCTTTGGCTGTATATTTATATACATCGTCCGGATTTTCGGCTATGGCTAAACAGGGTTCTGCTACACCCGGTGAATAGGCTAAACTTAAATCGCGTTTGGTATTGGTTGGTTTGGTAGGTACTACAGCAATTTTACCGGGACGGCCTTTGCTATGGTATTTTAGTGCATCTTCTTTTAATTGACTCATTTTTAAAAAATTTATAGCTAAAGAAAATTTTGTTTACAGCCTCTTTTTAGCCAGATTTTAAGCAAGCGATATTAGATTTTTATTGACTAAAATAAAAAAAAATTAAACGTGGTAATACCTACTTATCGTTGGGTTACGTATTTAAGTACTTTCTGGTAAAGTTCTTCAGGGTTAAATGGCTTGGTAACAAAGTCATTCATATTGGCCTCAATCACTTTTTTGCGCGTTTCGCTAAAGGCATCGGCACTTAATGCAATAATTGGTATGTTTGAATTTTTAACGGTGGTGTTTGGGGCACGTATCATTTCGGCTGCCTGGAAACCACTCATTTCAGGCATTTGCAAGTCCATTAACACTAGGTGAAAATCATCTCTGGTAGAAAGAATTTCAATAGCTTCTACCCCATTGTTCGCAATTTCTACATCGGTATTCCAGCGTTTAAAAAACTGCTTGGCTACAAACTGGTTCATTACATTATCTTCCACAATAAGAATTTTGTAACGGCTTAAGTCGTACACTTCTTCCTTTAATTCTTCTTTCTTCAAAGCTTTTAACTTGCTAATTTCAAATGGTAACTCCACACTAAAGGTAGTACCCTGGCCTACCCTGCTTTTAATATTTATATTCCCGTTTTGTAAAAGGGTCAGGTTTTTTGTAATGGCTAAGCCTAAACCTGTTCCACCAAACTTACGGGTTGTATCGGTATATGCCTGGGTAAAACTTTCAAATATTTTTGAGTGTTTGTGCTCAGGAATACCTATTCCTGTATCGCTCACGGTAAAGGCTACTAGCGCTTTGTCCTGTTTGTTTGAAAGTAAATTTACATTTACCGTTATTGAACCTTTTGAAGTAAATTTAATAGCATTACCTACCAGGTTAAATAGTATTTGATTGAGTCGGTATGGATCGCCTTTTAAAATGTTAGGTATGGCTTCATCTATACTGATAACAAAATTTAAGTCCTTTTCTTTTGAGCGGTACTCGAAAGTTTTGTATAACTCTGACATGCGTTCACGTATGTCAAATTCTATGTTTTCAAAGGTTATTTTACCGGCTTCTATTTTACTAAAATCTAAAATATCATTTATAATAACTAATAAATTATCGGCTGAATACCTGATTGATTTTAAATTTTCGAGTATGGTGCCCTGTAAGTTTTCTTCTAAAAGTAATTCAGTTAAGCCCATAATAGCATTCATTGGAGTGCGTATTTCATGGCTCATGTTTGATAAAAATTCGGTTTTTGCTTTGGCCGAATTAATAGCATCGTTGCGGGCTTGTAATAACTCTTTTTGAAACTTTTTATTTTCAGTTATATCTTTACTAAAAATAGCAACACCTGTTACTTCTCCTTCTATTTTAATTGGGTTGTAGGTGGTTTCTAAGCAAGTGTATTCATCACTGATTGAAGGCTCTTCAATGGTGGTTATACTCTCCCCTTTTAAGCATTCTTTAAAGTGTTGTAATATTTCTATATCGTCAATAATTTCATCTATATGCTGACCTATTTGAATATCTATATTTTTATCGGCTTTTACTTTGTTTTTAAATGAACTGTTGAAGGAGATAAAGCATAAGTTTTTATCGAGCGCATAAATATAATTCTGGGTGCTTTCTACAATAGCTGTCAGGCGGCTATTGTTTTCTTTTATGGCCTGTTCAGCTTTTAATCTTTGTTGCTCAATTTCGCCAATACGAACGCCATTTAAAACTACTTTTTCAATATAATCTGGGCTGATTTCTGCTTTGGGAAAATAATCAAAAGCGCCATTCTTAATCATTTGTACGGCTAACTTTTCATCGCCTTGTGAGGTCATAACGGCTATGGGTGTAAGCACATTAAACTCTCTTATTTTTTTCAGTAATTCAAGTCCGTCAAATCCGGGAAGCAGGTAATCTAAAAAAATGCAGTCGTAATTATTACGGGTTATTTTAATTAATGTTTCTGAAGCATTTTTACATATGTCAAGCGTATAACTTAGGCCTGTTTTTTTAATAGCTCTTTCAAATGATATAATGTCCACATCATCATCGTCAACCAATAAAATTTTGTAATTACTCTCAGCGTGCATTTTTTAAGTTAGTCAAAAATAGGGATTAATTTGGAAATTCGCAAAGTTTCCAAAAGCTATTTAAGGTACTAACTACATCCATAAACTGCTCCATTGATAAAGGCTTTAATATATAGCCCGCTACGTTCAAATTAAAAGCCTCTACTTTGTCGTTGTCTTCGTTAGAAGTGGTCATCACAAAAACACTCAGATTTTTTAATTGTTCATCGTGTCGTATCTCTTTCAAAAACTCTATTCCTCCCATTTTGGGCATGTTTAAATCAAGCAAAATAATTTTGGGAACTTCGAGTGGAGTATTAGCGTGTGCATTTCTTAAATAAGCCAATGCTTCAATACCATTATTGGTTACTGCCAGACTGTGTTGAACATTATTTTTTTTGAATGCTCTTTTTACATTCATAATATCAACTTCATCATCTTCGACTAATAAAATATTGAATACAGTACCGCTCATTTTAATATAATTTTATTTCAAGTATATAAAACATTTTTTACTGCAACTAAAAAGATTATTAACTTTATGTGAATGGCTGTTTTTGTATTTATAAGTGTTGTTTTTTAAGTTCTTTTTTCCAAATTAAATACCCGTTTACTGATATGGCTGTATAAACCAACATTAATGCTGCATAAAGAAACAATTCACTTTCCCAACACAGAATAGCACTTGCAAAATTCAGTACTATCCAATAAATCCATGCCGTTACAATTTTCTGTGCTTCTTTGTAAGTAGCTATAAAACAAAAAACGGTAATGGCCACATCAAACAAAGTAGCCTTTATTTGCCATACAGGCAGCAAAAATTGATGCAATGCCAAAACAGCTAATACGCCCACCAGTAGGGAGATAGTTTGTTGTGTACTATTCCATGTTTGGAGGGGCTTGGTAGTATTATTTTTTTGCCAAACGTACCAGCCATAAATGGCCATTACTGCATAAAAAACGTGTAATACTACTTGCCCGTTTACTTCTTTATGGTTAAATATAATAGCCCCAAATACGGAAGATAAAAAACCAAAAAGCCAGCAGATTTTTTTTTGTTTAATAAGGAAATAATTATAAAGCAGTGTTGATATAATAGTACTTGCCTCTAATATATTTATGGGCGATAAAATCATTCAATCCAACTTAAATTACGTTTGATAATATCTTTTTGCCAGTTTTCAAAATGAGCTTTGCTATAGCTATCTTTTAAAAGCTGTTTGTAAATTACCTGTGTGGCAAAATAGTTAGCTAACTCATTGGCAGGGCCGGCTAATCTACTATTGCTTGACAGCATGGCATTAAAAATATTATCACTTAATTCTTTGTTTAACACATTAATTGTTTTAAAGGTACTAAAAGCTAGCAAACGGGTTCTAAACTCAAATTGGCTGGAGGCTAATTGATTCAGTTGACTGATAGCGTATTGTTTTTTCTCCGGAGCTAAAATTTGCTGCGTTGAAGCCAAGGCCATTATTTCATAATGTTTTATTTTAATAGCATTGTTCATACCCCAAATATTTTCTGTGGCCGATACTATTTTTTCTATTGTTTCTTTGTCCTGAAAATTAGTATACAGTTTATCCATCGCTGTTTTTACTACATCGTAACTGGAGTCTGATAGCGCTTGTACATAATACGGTTTCCATTCTGGTGAAATAGTATTTAATTTATTAAGCACATTTTCCCGTACAACAGATTTTTGATGTTGTAACATGGCTTGCATTGCTTTTACAGAAGCGGGCTCTTTATCGTTAATTAATTGATTGATTATTTCATTTATAATGCCATAATGTTTTTCTTTTTGAATGGCTTGTAACAAAATGTTTCTTTTTCCGCTCAGCTCAATATCTCGTAAAGCCACAATAGCATCATACCTGTCAATATAATTGGGCGCTTTTTCTATTTGCTGTTTTAACTCTTCTAGTGTTTTTTTAAATGTAACCTGTTTTATAATATTTGAGTTCGGATCAAAAAGCACAAAGGCTATTTCCTTATTAAGCGGATTGGCAATTTTTACTATTTCAAATGCCTCTTGTTGGGTTTGCGTAACGGCATCCACTGTTCCATCGGTATAATATACTTCAATAGTAACAGGCATTCTAAAATGACCAACTGTTTCATCCGTTTTATGTATTTGTTCAATGGTTACTTCTGTTGCTTTGTTTCCATTATTATTGGTTAAATCTTGGTAGTGTATGCGGTAATGAGGTTCTCCTCCTCTGTAAATCCATTGGTCAAAAAACCAATCTAAGTTTAAACCTAATTTGTCTTTTATGGCTTGTTGCATATCGTTGGTTTCAACGTTGGCATAAGCATGTGTTTTTAAATAATGGTTAAGTGCTCTTTTCCATTGGTCTTTTCCCAGTACGTATTCTAACATAGAAATAACGGCTGCTCCTTTAGGGTAAACCCTTGGGCTTCCACCGGCTGTGTTGCCTACAGGATAATTGTCTTTTTTACCAGCTTCTATTGCTGCATTTTGGTGAGCTCTTTTTTGCCAATCATATTCATCACTCCCATCTATTTCTTTGCTGAATTGTTTTGGGTAATAGGTAGCAAAACTTTCTTGCAACCAGGTTCCTCTCGGGTCTCGGGCGGTTATATAATCGCCAAACCATTGGTGAGTCATTTCATGGCAGTTTACACCAATATAATTTCTATCTAAAAAAGCTTTTTCATCCACATTGAAAAAATCGCCAAAAATAGTAGCTGTAGTATTTTCCATGGCTCCAAATATGAAATCCTGAACCATTACCTGGCTATAGCTTTCCCATGGATAACGAATACCTGTTTCTTTTTCTAAAAAATCCATCATCTGTGCAGTGTAACGGTATGTAGGAGCCATCCTGTCTGCAAATTCGGGGTAATACCAATTGTTTAATGCTACCCCATTGCTTGAAGTGGTTTTATTAATCGCATATTTACCTATAGCCAACATCAGTAAATAACCGGCATGCGGTTTACTCATCTGGTAATTCCAAGTAATCGTTTTGTCCTTATTCTCTTTTTTACTAATTAATTTTCCGTTTGACAGCACCTGATAATCTTTATTAAACGTAATAACTGTTTCGGTAATAAATTTATCATTCATATCGTCATACATAGGAATCCATTGCCTGTTATCTATTCCTTGTCCCTGAGTCCAGATTTGTTTGCGTACGGCAAAAGGATTGGGAACTTCCGGTTCTTTTTCATTCCAACCTATAAAGTAAATTCCTTTTCTTGGGTTGGCTTCGTATTCAAATTCAATAATGCCTTCCTCGTCCCATTTTAAACCTTGTTGAGGTTTAACCCAAACACCAGTTTTATTTATTGAAAACGGAACCTGTTTATTATTTAAAGTAACTGATTTAATATTAATAGCAGGAGCATCAAAAAATATAGAGTCTACTTTTTTCTGTAATACAGTAAAATGGTGCTGCACTTTTCCTATTACCAATCCTTTTTCTGCTACAAAACTTACCTCAACTCTCATTTTTGTAATATCAAGCGGGTGTTCTCTATAAGTAGTATTGTCTTTTAAGTACGCATTAAAATTTTGCTGAGCCGTTACAAGTTGACTAATAAAAGATAATACAAGAAATAATTTTTTCATTATACAATAATGCTAAAGTTAATTTTAATAAGTGTCCATTAAAAAAAGTTTGTCATAAAAATGATAAGAGTCACCAAAGTTACATTTTTTTATTATTATTGTTTTTTAACCCCTTAATAAAAAATGCATTATGAAAAAAAACTGTACTAAATTTTTATTGATTTTGGTTATGACATTTTGTTTTTTAATAAAAAACAGTAATGCCCAAACGCCCATGTTTAGTTACTCCCCAGGTATTTCTGCGGGATTAAACATTCCTTTAAATAATTATTCTTTGGGAGATTATAAAATGCAATGCATATATACCTTAGGCGATATTACTGGTGTATTTAATGGCAATATTACTGCCATCTATTTACGACCAAACTCAGCAGCTGCAGGCCCAGTAGTAACCAATTGCACTATAAAAATGGGGCAAACAAGTGCAACTTCTTATGCAAGTGCTACAGATGCTTTTATTACAGGATTAACAACTGTTTACAGCAATCCTTCTTTAACAGTTACCAATCCGGGTACTGCTAATTGGGTTAAATTTACATTACAAACACCTTTTTATTACGATCCTACTTTACCTTTAGTAGTGGAGTTTAGCAGCACCGCAGTTAGTATTGGCTTTCCGGTTAATGTTTTTCTTACGCCCACAATAAAAACACAATTAGGTACTCCAAACACAGCCACTAATGGAAATGGTGCTATTGCTGGTTCTAATTATCATATGCATTTTGGTGTTGATATGGTTGCTGGTTCTAATGTGTTACTACCTCCAATTGCTAATTTCTATACACCTGATACCGTTTGGATTAACAGTCCACAAACTTTAATAAATACTTCAAGTTTCCAAAGCCGTGTGTTCTGGAATTTACCTGATGAAAACCCGTTATACCCTGGTTATAACCGTACCACTTCAGGCGTTTATGCAGGCTATATTGATACAGCTAAATACAAAAACCACTTTACTTATACTTTTACCTCACCAGGTTTAAAACGTGTAAAATTATTGGCTGTAAACGATGCTAAACGCGATTCCTTATTAGATTCTATTGTTAAATTTATTTATGTAGACACCCCAAGCCAAAAACCCCGAGCCGATTTTATCAGTTTTAAACGTAAGCTTGGTTTTAGTGAAGAAGCACCATTGATTGATTTATCAACCAATGGTCCTAACCAGTGGGAATGGAGCTTTGATCCACCTTGTGCTACCTGTGCTACCGACCCCAATGCATTCCCTAACTATTTTAATCCGAGTAATACTGTTAGTAACCCACGTATAGCCGCTTTTGACCCCGGTACTTTCAGGGTATGTTTAAGGGTTTGGAATGACAGAGGAACCGATTCCATCTGTAAACCGGGTTATATACAAGTGTTTACCGGTATTAATATGTGTGCAGGAACTTCTTACCAAAGCAGTGAGCAGGTAGGATTCTTATATGGTGTATCAGGTCCTTATACCAGTTATGCCAGAAGTTTATGGTCACCAAGTTGTCCAGGTTTTACCATTGCACCTTGTGCAGATTCTGTTATTTTATATGTAGAAAGAATAAAAATGTTACCTGGTGATAGTATAGAAATATTCAATGGTCCGAATACCAGTGCACCACGTATAAGAGCGTTAGGAGCCAGTACTACCGGCCAATTACCTTTAACAGCAGCTCAATCTGTTATCCGTGGTGGAAGCAGCTTAAGCTTTAAATACAAACCGGGTAGTGCAAGTATTCCATCAGGCTATGATTCAGCTACTTTTGCTTTCCGTTGGGAGGCCAAAGCTGCTACTTATGGCAAACCAACAGCAAACTTTAATATTCCTGATACCTTCTATTCAAACCAACCGGTAAGTTATGTAAATACTTCAACCGGTACTTTGATGCAATATTCATGGGATACCGATGGTAATGGTTTGTTTGACTCGACTTCAGCTAACCCAACCAGAACGTTTTTGGTAACGACCCCGTTATCACGTGTGATAACTATGGTAGCTTATAACTGTGTAGGTTCAGATACCATCAGAAAAACAGTTACTTTTTTACCCATTAACAGAGCGCCAATAGCCCGTTTTACGGCTGATAAGTTTTTAGGGTTCAACACAGATACCTTCCGTTTATTAGACCAGTCAATTTATGGTGTAACCCAATGGAAATGGGTATTCAGTCCTAATGCAGTACAATTTATTAATGGAACCAGTGCTACAAGTCAAAGTCCACAAGTACGTTTAACAAGCCCTGTGGCTTATACCATCCGTTTGGTTACCACCAATAATTTTGGTATAGATTCAGTAACCAAAACAGCTTTTATACAAATAAATGCATACCAAACACCGGGAGCAGGAACCGTATTCTCAAGTGTAGCTGATGCTACCATGGGTATTACAAGAGTAAGATTGAGTAGTGTTGATTCAAGTTTTACAAACCCAACCTCACCAACTTACCAATACATCAATACCAAAACCCAGTTGGCTAATGTGAACAGAGGTGGTAAATATGCTATTGTTGTAAACAGACCAAATGCAGGCACCAATATGGATTACAAAGTATGGATAGATTTAAACTTTAATGCCAGCTTTGAAAACAATGAGTTAATATTAAACAAAATAAATAATGGTGATGCTCAGTTAACAGATACCATTATTATACCAGCCACCCAAGGCTATGGAACTACCCGTATGCGTGTAGGAACAGATTTAGCCAACTCTACCCAGTTTAATTCAGTGTATTCGGTAATAGGTATGTTTAAAGACTTTAATGTAGCTATCAACAAAGACAATGTAAAACCAAGTATTGTTTTAAATGGCACTAATATCCTACGTACTGAGATTAACAAAACCTTCAATGACCCATGGGTATTAGCTATGGATAATATAGAAGGTAATGTATCAGGCAGAGTAGAAACAATCTCTACTGTTGACACCAGCAATTTAGGGGTGTACACGGTTAAATACTTTGTAAAAGATTACTCAGGTAATGTATCAGACACCTTGGTTCGTACTGTCATTGTTGAGTTAAACAATACAGGACCTATCTTAATATTAACACCACCAACAGTAGTAACTTTAGAGGTAAACACAGATTATATAGAACCTGGTTTTATTGCTTTAGACAATACGGGTAATGATGTAAGAAACAATGTAATTATAACTACCGATTTAAATAAAACCAAAGTAGGTAATTATACGATGACTTATAGCATTACAGATGCATTTAACTTTAATAAAACCATGACCAGAACTATTGAGGTAAGAGACAGGACAGCTCCTGTTATTACCAAAAAATATGCAGGTTTGGTATACAAACACCAGATTAACTCTGTATTCAACCCATTGAACATTATTACTGCAACAGATAATTATGATAAGAGTTTAAGTGTAACCTTTAACAGTGGTGTGAACCCTAACAATATAGGCCAGTACTTTGTGGTATATAATGTAACGGATTCATCAGGCAATGCAGCGGTGACTTTCACAGCATCGGTAGAGGTGAGTGATTATATTAAACCGGGCATCAGCTTAAATGGTAACCAAACAGAAGAGGTAGAAGTATACGAAGTATTTAATGACCCTGGTGTGAGTGTGAGCGATAACTATTGCCATATAAACACATTGGTAACGGTAGTTACACCAAGCAACTTACGTACCGATTCATTAGGAACCTTTATGGTAACTTATGTGGTAACAGACTGTGTGGGTAATAAAGACAGTGTAACCAGAAATGTAAGTGTGGTGAAACACAGCTTACCTGTTATTAAACTATTGGGAACTAACCCTACCAATATGTTACGTTTCTGTGATTTTGTTGAGCCTGGCTTTACAGTAGAAGATAGATACTACAGTGGTTTAGCTAACAATGTAATCAGAGATTTATCAGCTTTACAAAATGATGTACCGGGAGTATATCCAATAAGTTATGTAGTAACAGACCCTTCTGGTAATCGCTCAGTAACTGTTATTCGTCAAGTTAGCGTATCAGAACAAGTATGTAACACCGGTTTATACGAAAATGTATTTGAGACTTACTTTAACATGTATCCATCACCAAGTAAAGGAATGGTATATGTGGAGATGAAAAACAACATAGCCATACAAGGTATAGAAGTATACACAGTAACAGGACAGTTGGTACAAAAAACAGAAGGTAATACTTTTGTTCAGGACAAAACAAGTTTAGACATGAGTAGCCAAAGCAACGGTTTATACTTTATGAGAATTGTTACTGAAAAAGGTACTTACAGTAAATCTTTTGTTATTAATAAATAAGAATTACGTAATCAATAAAACATTATAAGAAACAAAAAAGCCAACTCAAATGAGTTGGCTTTTTTGTTGTAATTACTTGAACAATGTAAAAAATACTTTCTATACCTTTGTAAAATGTATTTAAAGCCATTACAAGAGGATGACAATAATGAAGACCAAGAACTTTATGAACACCATAGGGTTGTTGTAGAAAAGGGACAGAGCCTACTTCGGATTGATAAATATTTAATGATTCGTATTCCTAATGCTACCCGTTCAAAGCTGCAACAGGCCTGCGATTTGGATTGTATTTTAGTAAACGACAAACCTATAAAATCAAGCTATAAAGTAAAACCTTTTGATGTAATTAGTATTGTATTACCTAATCCACCGGCCAATACCGAAGTAGTTCCGGAGAATATTCCGTTAAACATTATGTATGAAGACGATGATTTATTAATTATTAATAAACCGTCAGGCATGGTTGTTCACCCCGGTTACAATAACACTACAGGTACATTGGTCAATGCTTTGGCCTGGCATTTAAAAGATGTTCCATTTGCAAAGGAAAATAACATCAGACCAGGTTTGGTACATAGAATTGATAAAAATACTACCGGGTTATTGGTAGTGGCTAAAACAGAACATGCCATGACCCATTTGGCTAAACAATTTTATGAGCATAGTATTGAGAGAAGCTATAATGCAATAGCCTGGGGAGATATGCCTGAAGAGCAAGGAACTATTACCGGTTATATAGGCAGAAGTAATCACGACAGAAAAATATTTCAATTATATGATGATGCTGAAAAAGGCAAATGGAGTGTAACTCATTATAAAGTAATTGAAAGCTTAAATTATGTAAGTTTAATAGAATTAAAATTAGAAACAGGACGCACCCATCAAATAAGGGTACATTGTAAAAGTATAGGACATCCTTTATTTGGCGATACTACTTATGGTGGTGATAGAATTTTAAAAGGAACTACATTTACCAAGTACAAGCAATTTGTAGATAATTGTTTTGCTATACTACCTCGTCAGGCTTTGCATGCACGTTCTCTTGGATTTATTCATCCCACTACTAAACAGAAAATGTTTTTTGAAAGCGAGCTTCCAACAGATTTTGTACAGGTGCTTGACAAATGGAAAAACTATGCTAATTTTAAACCATACGGAGAAGAATAGATATGAAGTGGTTAAATTCTAAAAACAGTATTTTAGTTGTTTTATGTTTGCTGATAAGTGTAAGTGGATTTGTAATAAATGGTGCTTTACGCGATGACGATAAGCAGCAACAACTTTTAGAACAAAATTATAAGGTATATTCATTACCCATTCCGGAGTTTGTTACGTTTGCCAATCAAAAAATAAGTTTAAAAAGTTTTGATGTAAAAGAGCGATTTGACAGAGAATTATTGACCAATGTATACTGGCAGTCGCAAACTATTTTAATGCTTAAACGAGCCAACAGGTTCTTTCCTGTTATTGAAAAAATACTTAAAAAAGAAGGATTGCCTGATGATTTAAAATACGTAGCCCTAATTGAGAGCGGTTTGTTAAATGTAGTTTCACCGGCTGGTGCTGCCGGTTTTTGGCAGTTTATGGATAAAACTGGTAAGCAGTACGGATTACAAATTAATGAAGAAGTAGATGAACGTTATCATTTAGAAAAAGCAACCTATGCAGCCTGTAAATATTTTAAAGAAGCATATGCACAATTTAATGATTGGGGTTTAGTAGCAGCAAGCTACAACATGGGTATAGAGGGTTTGAAACGTCAAATGCAAAACCAATACGTACAAAGTTATTATGAATTGTTTTTAAATACCGAAACCTCGCGTTATGTATTCAGAATTTTAGCGATTAAAGAAATAGCTGAAAAACCGGAACATTACGGTTTCTTTTTAGCCAAAACACATTTGTATGATGTAATTCCAAGCAGAGAAATTTTAGTTACAAATTCTATTTTAGATTTAGCCAAATGGTCCATAGATCAAGGCACCAATTATAAAAATGTTAAACTACTAAATCCGTGGATCAGGAAAGGGAATTTAACGCTAAAACAAGGAGAATCATTGCAAATAAGTGTCCCACTTTCTGCAAGATAAAACGCATAAAAAAAGCCTGCTTTAGTTGACTAAAGCAGGCTTTTTTATTTATTGATTAAACCAATAGTTTAACCGGATTTTCCAATAACTCTTTCAGTGTTTTTAAGAAGGTAGAACCTATAGCCCCATCCACTAAACGGTGATCGCAACTTAAAGTTACTTTCATAATTGTAGCCACTTTCATCTGTCCATTTTCTACTATTACTGTTTCTTTACTTCCACCAACAGCTAAAATACAAGCATCAGGTGGGTTGATAATAGCAGTAAACTCTTCAATACCATACATACCTAAATTTGAGATGGTAAAAGTATTACCTTCAAACTCGTTAGGCTGCAATTTTTTATTTTTGGCTTTATCAGCTAATTGTTTTACCTCAGCACTTATGTGTGAAAGTGATTTATTGTCTGCAAATTTCACAACAGGTACTATTAAACCATCTTCAATAGCTACTGCTACACCAACATGTATGTGGTGGTTATAACGAATTTTATCGCCTAACCAGCTTGAGTTTACTTTTGGATTTTTGCGTAACGATGCAGCTACTGCTTTTACGATAAAATCGTTAACAGATATTTTCACATCGCCATCCGCATTGATAGTTTTACGGGCAGCATTTACATTATCCATATTAATTTCCATGGTAAGGAAAAAATGTGGAGCAGTAAACAAACTATCGCTTAACCTGCGGGCAATTACCTTGCGCATTTGTGAAACAGGAACCTCTTCATAACTTTCAGTTCCAACTACTGCAGGTATATTGTAAGCAGGAGCTCCGGCTGCAGAAGTTGTTGCTGCGGCTTTATTTGGTGTAAATGTTTCAACATCACGTTTTACAATTCGTCCCCCATCGCCACTTCCTGCAATTTGATTCAAAGCAATACCTTTTTCTTCTGCTATTTTTTTAGCTAATGGCGAGGCTTTTACTCTTCCATCATCCGTATTAGCAGTTGTATGTGTTTGTGGTGCTGATGAAACAGCAACGCTGGTTTCAGTTGTAGTAGTTGTTTCTGCTTTTGGTTCTTCCGTTTTAGGCTCTTCTGCTTTTGCAGGAGTACCAGCTCCTGTTTCCAATAAAGCTGAAATATCTTCACCTTTTTGTCCAACAATGGCTATCAATGCATCAACAGGAACACTTCCTCCGGCAGGAATACCTATATGCAATAAAGTTCCTTTTACAAAGTTCTCTAATTCCATGGTGGCTTTATCTGTTTCCACCTCAGCTAAAATATCACCCGATTTTATGTCATCGCCCACTTGTTTTAACCATGATACAATAACACCTTCCGTCATTGTATCACTCATTTTGGGCATGCGTATAACTTCTGCCATTTATTTTTTATGTTTTTAAGTTAAGGTTGCGAAAATAAGAATTGCCAAGCATATTTGAGCCTATTAAAATAATATTTTTTGATTACCTAAACAGTCAATAAACTACAGCCTCTTATATCGCTATTATCAAGTCTTCCAAGCACTTCAAAGTTTTTGGGGCCGGTTAATTTACCTAAGTCTTGTGTTTGAATAAAACAACAAGAGTGAATATTAGCTAAATCGATAACATTGATAACACCACTTTTATTAGCGCCTAAAAAAGTAAAAGGGTCAGTAGGGTCACTTATTTTTATTTGCATCCATTTCGGGCATTCAAAAACACCTTTTTCATGGCTATAAGCCTGGCTCAGCAGTTCAGTCATGCCATACTCGGAATGTATATTAGTAACAGCAAAAGCATTAGCTAACAAAGTATGTGTTTCGGCTCTGGTAATTTCTTTCCTACGCCCTTTCATCCCACCTGTTTCCATTACAATTAATTCAGGAAAGGAAATATTGTGCGTTTCAGCAAAATCAAGCAAAGCAAAGGTGGCTCCAATTAAAATAGTTTTTTGCTTTTTCTCTTTTAACTGTAATAATACATCCGCTAACTGGTTATGGTTGTATAAATAAAAATTGCTTAATGGATTGTTACTCGCTTTTATCAGCTCATCACACATGAGCAATAAAGAAGAACCCGTTCTTTCTAAATAAGAGGGCAACAATGCTAAAAAACAATAATCAGTAATGGGTCCGTAAAAATGTTCAAAGGCAGCAAAAAAACTTTTTGTATAAATAGTTCCATCCACAACTAGGTGTTTACTTTCTCCTTGCCCGCTGGTACTGCTACTTGTAAATTGTATTTCAGGTACTTTTGTACCCGTAACAATAGCATGCGATTTAAAAAACTGGATAGGCAAAAAAGGAATTTGTGCAACTTTTGTAACGCTTTGTTTGTCGAGTATTTTATTAAGTTTGCAATATTGTTGGTAAACAATATTATTATCGTATTGGTAAGCAAATGCTTTTAAAGCCAGCTCATCAAAATGAATTAAACTTGGGTCAAAAATGGACTTTACAAAATCATCAATGTTAAACATAAGTTACAAGGTTACCTTCGCTCTGCTTTTTTCAGGATTGCTTTTAAGCGCGTGCAAAGAAAAAGAAATATACTCAAACATTCCTCAAATTGAATATAAAACAGCTTACATACTAAGCAGTAGCGGAAAGGATTCTTTGTTAAAATTAATTTTTACTTTTAAAGATGGTGATGGCGATATTGGTTTAAACGATGGCGATACACTCCCTCCTTACAATCCAAAGTTCGATTCTATTACCAATATATCGTTAAATCCTTATTATTTTAATTGTTATGTAGAGTATAGAGAAATGGTAAATGGTGTGTTTAAACCATACATAGCTCCGGGAACTACCGATACTTTTCAATACACTTACAGAATGCCCAGTTTAACACCTGAAGGCAAGCATAAAGCCATAAGAGGTGATATTGAATTAGATGTAAAAATATCAACCAGCCAGCGCTTGTCAACCAAGCTAATTGATACCATCCAATATAGTATTTATATTTTTGACAGGGCTTTAAACAAAAGTAATAAAATAACAACGCCCCCGGTTTATTGGAGGCGTAGCTAAAATAAAATTGATTTAAATATTAAAAGTCGTCATCATCATCGTCATCATCATCATCAAAATCTTCAAATGATGCTGGCTCTTTTACATCAATAACATCATCATCGTCATCACTGTCAAAGTCATCGTCTTCGATTTTTAAATCGTCATCATCATCAAAATCATCTTCATCGTCTGATTTCTTTTTGGCTGCACGTGGTGCATTCATTACGTCCACAGCTTTACTAGCTGATGGTTTGCTTACTGAGCGGGCTGTTACTGATTGTAGTTTCATTTGAGTGAAAATTATCTATGCAAATGTTGTTTAAGTTTGGTTAAAAAGTCAAGTATTTTTTTGTTTTTTTTCAGGCAGCAAATAAATTGAGAGTTTCTATAAAATCAATAGTTGAGGAAAAATTTATAAAAATTTTTGTGTTGCGTTTATTAAAATTTTAGCAGTATGCCACAAGCAGAAAGAATAGCAGCAAATCAATGATTTTTATTAATTATTGAAAAAATATTTCGGCTGCTGCTTTAAAAGTATTACAGTGGGCATTTACAATATCGCTTATTTTAGGTGAGTAACCACCGCCCATGGCACAAGCAACAGGTATTTTATTGGCTTTGCATAATTCAAATACAAAAACATCGCGTTGTTTACAAGCCTCAGTACTTATATTTAGCTTGCCAAATTTATCAGTAGCTAAAATATCAACCCCACATAAATAAAATATAAAATCAGGGCGGTGTTTTTGTACAACCAAAGGTAAATGCTGATGTAATAAATCTAAATACATTGTATCGTTAGTACCGTCCATCAGTTCAATATCCATATCAGATTGTTCCTTATGAAAAGGATAATTGTTTTTACCATGCATACTAAAAGTAAACACCGCTGCATTATTTTGAAAAATTTGTGCCGTTCCGTTTCCCTGATGCACATCCAAGTCAACTATTAAAATACGTTCAGCTAATTTATTTGTCAATAAATAATTGGCCGCTATAGCCATATCATTTAACAAACAAAAACCCTCCCCTTTATTAGTAAAAGCATGGTGAGTACCTCCGGCTATATTCATAGCACAACCATATTTTTGTGCATACAAAGCACCATCAATAGTACCTTGCATAATGGTTATTTCACGTGTTACCAGTTCAGCCGATAAAGGAAATCCTATTCTACGCATATCGCGTTCAGATAGTAAAAGATTTTTCAAGTTATGCCAGTACCCATATTCATGCGTCAGTAAAATGGTTTGCTCATTGCACACTGTTGGTTCAAATAAATTATTTTCCTCAATAATACCTTCGTACAATAATTGTTGTGGGATTAATTCATATTTAAGCATAGGGAAACGATGCCCTTCGGGCAACGAATGCTGATATATATTGGAATAAGCTATTTTAAACAAAGTATAATTTAAAGATTGAACAGATATTTAGCAATAAAACAGTTCAACAATGAAAAAAAAAATATATTTTGCCCTTGAAAAAATAATTTTAACTAGTGAAAATATCCGTTTTAAAAGAAACCCGCGAAGGCGAAAACAGAGTAGCATTAACTCCGGCAGTTTGCACACAACTTATAAAGCAAGGTTACGAATGTTTGGTAGAAACCAACGCAGGCTATAACTCAAATTTTAATGACGATGCTTATACCCATGTTGGTTGTAAAGTTGTTTCAAAGAGCGAGGCACTGGCACAAGCTTCTATTTTAGCTAAAGTTAATGCACCAACTGATGAAGAAATAAATTTAATGCAAGCAGGCACTGCTTGCATTTCGTTTTTATATGCCAATAATAATCCGGAGCTCATTCAAAAATTAGCAGCTAAAAATATCACTGCTATCAGTATGGATGCTATACCACGTATCAGCCGTGCACAAAATATGGATGCACTTAGTTCGCAAGCTAACTTAGGCGGTTATAAAGCGGTTATTTTAGGCGCTTCACAACTAGGCAAAATATTTCCGTTGTTAATGACCTCAGCCGGAACGATTACTCCTTCAAGAGTTTTAATATACGGTGCCGGTGTAGCAGGACTACAGGCCATTGCTACTGCAAAACGTTTAGGTGCCATAGTAGAGTGTACAGACGTAAGACCCGAAACCAAAGAACAAATAGAAAGTTTAGGTGGAAAGTTTATTGAAGTAAAAGATGCAGAAGCAGCTAAAGTGGAAGGTGGTTACGCCAAAGAAGTTTCAGCAGAATATTTGCAAAAACAAAAAGAGGCCGTAAACAAAAGTTTGTTCCAAGCCGATTTAGTAATTACTACTGCATTGGTAATGGGCAAAAAAGCACCTGTTTTAATTACCGAGGAACAAGTAAAACAAATGAAATTGGGTGCTGTAATAGTTGATATGGCAGTAGAGCAAGGTGGTAATTGCGAGTTAAGCGAATTAAATAAAACAGTAATAAAACATGGTGTTACTTTAATTGGCCAAAGTAATTTGCCAAGTACATTACCACAAAACGCTAGTGAATTATATGCTAAAAATATTCAGAATTTATTAACCCATTTAGCCACTAAAGATGGTTTTAAGTATGAAATGGAAGAAGAAATTACCAAAGGAACTTTTATAACACACGAAGGGAAAATTTTGAAATAAAAAACAACCAATTATTACTCAAATTTTATTGATGTAATAATTGGTAACAAATCATAAATCTTAAGTCAAAAATCATAAATATAAAGTATGCTCGAATTTATAACACAACACATTGAAATGTTTTACCTCATTATCTTAATGATATTTGTTGGTATTGAATTAATTGGCCATGTGCCATCGGTTTTACACACCCCTTTAATGAGTGGCGCTAACGCTATACACGGTGTAGTTATTATAGGCTCTATTATTGTAATGGGACAGGCAGAACATGTTGCTTCACTTATTTTAGGTTTCTTAGCCGTGGTGCTAGGCACCTTAAACGTGGTAGGTGGTTTTGTAGTAACCGATAGAATGTTGGAGATGTTTAAAAAGAAAAAATAAGTTTAACAATTGTCAGATTGTTTAATTAAAAAATAATAATCCAACCATCTAACAATAATGATAAATCCATTAACACAAGAAATCATAACATGCAACAACATATTCTACAAATAATATACTTAATCGCTTCAGTAACTTTTATTGCAGGCTTAAAATTTTTAGGAAACCCTGCCACTGCGCGCAAGGGCAATTTAATGGCTGCCTTTGGAATGGTACTGGCCATATTCGGAACCATATTTTTATACACCAATGAAGCAGGTGAACATTTACATAACCTTGGTTTTATTTTTGGTGCGTTGTTAGTAGGTACCGTAGTAGGCTGGATAGTAGCCAAAAAAGTACAAATGACAGCCATGCCCGAAATGGTAAGTTTATTTAATGGAATGGGAGGCGCTTGTGCTATGCTTATTTCTATTATTGAGTTTAAACATTTAAGCGAAATAGATTTAAGTGCTGTAGCTGCTGGTCATTTATTAACCATTGTATTGGGTTTAATTATAGGCTCCGTTTCATTTGCCGGTAGTATTATAGCCTGGGGTAAATTAAGTGGAAACGTAAAAGACAAATCATTGGGCATGCAACAAGCAATCAATATAGGTTTGTTGTTGGTTATATTAATTCTTTCAGGTGTAATGATATTTGGAGGAACACCTTATACCATTGAAATATTCTATGCTGTATTTGCCTTATCGTTACTATACGGAGTATTATTTGTATTGCCTATTGGCGGAGCTGATATGCCGGTAGTAATATCGTTATTAAATTCATTTACGGGAGTAGCTGCAGCTTGTGGTGGATTTTTATACGATAACAAAGTAATGTTAGTAGGAGGTATTTTAGTAGGTTCGGCCGGAACATTATTAACCATCGTTATGTGTAAAGCCATGAACCGTTCATTGGTAAATGTATTAATAGGAAACTTTGGAGGTGGCGCTAAAGGAGGAGATGCAGCAACTGCATCAAACTTTGAAGGAACCATAAAAGAAGTAACCCCGAGCGATGCAGCCATACTAATGAAATATGCAAAGAAAGTAATTATAGTACCCGGTTATGGTTTAGCAGTGGCACAAGCACAACATATTGTACACGATTTAGAGCTGTTATTGGAAGCAGAAGGAATTGATGTAAAATATGCTATTCATCCTGTTGCAGGACGTATGCCGGGTCACATGAATGTGTTGTTAGCCGAAAGTAATGTAAGCTACGATAAGTTAATAGAGATGGAAGAAGTAAATCCCGAGTTTGCTACCACCGATGTAGTATTGGTTGTAGGTGCAAACGATGTGGTAAATCCGGCAGCTAAAACCGACCCAAGTTCACCTATTTACGGAATGCCAATATTAGATGTAGAAAATGCAGCCAATGTTATTGTAAACAAACGAAGCATGAAAGCTGGTTATGCTGGTATTGAAAACGAATTGTTTTACAAACCAAAAACAAGCATGTTGTTTGGTGATGCAAAAAAAGCATTGACACAACTGGTAAGTGAAATAAAAGCATTAGGATAATAAAACCAATAAAAACTAAACATGAAAAAAATTTTATTGTCAGTAGCTTTATGTATAAGCATGTTGGCAAATGCACAAGATGCAGAGAAGAGAGAAGTTAAGTATGAATACATTCAACTCCCTTCAAGGCCATTGCCTGCAAATACCATGAACTACCATGTAACGGTTGATGCTCCGTACGCGGATAAAAATGATGAAAAGAAAGAAGAGTACGAAAAAAATAAAGTAGCATTAGAAACAAGGAATAAAGAAAAAGCAGATGCCTACAAGCAAAAAACCACCATGCAAAAAATAGCCGACAGGGCATTGCTAGACGAGAAAAAGCCTGTGACAGAGCACATGAGTGAGCTTAAATTAAGCAGAACATTTGATTTAGATATGCTTGCCAATATGGTAAAACTGGAAGGCATGAACGATGTAGCTGGCAATGGTTTAAAAATTAACATCAGCCTAATGGGCTTTGAAATGTTAGAGCCTGTTGTAACCTTCGATAATATATTTAGTGGAGGACAAACAAATAAAAAGTACAAATACGAAATAAGCTATAAGCACCCCGTTGTTATTAAAGCTGAAGTAATAGGCTCCCAATTTATTTATTCAGAAACTCCTGAAAAATTAAATTCATTCAGTAAATTTTATACCGAAGTATATAATAGCGAAGCCGAACTAAAAGCAAACTATGAAAAAAACAAAGAAGCTATTCTGAGTTCGTTGGAAGAAAAAGCCGTGATGGAAAGTATAAAAGGGGCCAATTTGTTATTGAACGATTACCATGCCTTGAAAAAGGTTAAACACGAATCAGATATATGGGTAGCCGAAGGTAAAAAATATGATTATACCGATTATATAACAGCATTTGAAACAGCAAGCCAGGCTTATGTTTTATTAAAAAACGATGCAGAGAAAAAAGAATCAAAAGCTAAATTAGTACAATCTATTGCTTTGTGGCAAACTGCTTTTAGTCAAGCCGATTTAAAAGATAAAAAGGCGAGAGTAAACAGGGAAATAGCAGGCGCTACATTATTAAATATAGCAGAAGCACAAATGTGGTCAGACCAATACGATGAAGCACGAATTACTTTAACCAAATTAAATGGTATGGATATGAAAGGCAAAGAAAAAAGACAATCAGAATCCATCTCAAAAATGATTGAAGAGTTAGAACCTCGTTACAGAGTATATTTTACTAAATAGATTTTCAACCATACATTAAGTATAAAAAAAGCGCGAATTAAAAATTCGCGCTTTTTTATTGTCTTCGTTCAACAATAATGTTACTTAATAATATTTTTTATTGGAGGTTTGGGTTTAAGTCTGTAACCCAAATAACATTCAACAAAATCACCTTGAACACCCATTTTAGAGTCGAAAGTATTTTTAAAATTAATGCCCATAAAAAAATTATGCATAGGCGTATATTTTATACCAAACTTGCTGTAAATACCCCCTGTTCCTACATACTTTAAATTATATACGTAATGCATTAAATAAATAGGAATACTAATTTTTCCTATTTCAAACTCCGATGTAAAACCAATACCCGCATGAAACTTATCTATAAATTTAATATCCGACATTAATTTAGGCGATAAGGTTCTGATATTGGGTGTTGGATCAAAATACATATCCAAGGCAAAACCATAATTAAATAATTTATTATAAGCATATAAATACTGAGCGGAGAATACTCCTACCGGATAGGATACCGCAAGCGGTTTTAAGATACTTTTGTAACCACCGCCCGCAAAAGCCTGCCAATACCATATTTTAGTTAACTTACTCCTAAAAACAGTGTGCCCGCGGGTATTCATTCTATCGTAAAAAAAAGCACTTACTCCAAACTTTGCATAACCCACACTAATCATCTGGTTAGGTGCTTTGGTACCTCCATTTGAAATATTAACCATACCAACCTGAAAATCTAAATCCATATTAGGTATAATATTATGGTGTAACCCGAAACCCAGTTCGTATGCAAAATTACCGGTAGTTGATATGGAGTAATTAGAGCTATTGGTTTCCAGCTTATAATACTTATTCATATAAGCACCACCTATACCAAACCTAAAAAAGCCATAGGTTTTGGGTAAATTTAACCAGTTAAAATCAATGTAGGGTATGGCAGTAACCGCCTTACCAAAAATAGAATTCAAAGGCAGGTTCATATAAGCAAAGTTTATTCCTATACGCGGATTGTTGTAAAGCTTATTCCAATCCTTTTGTCCGTCCGTTCTGTAAACAATCCCAAATTCAGCCCCGGTTACTATTTTATTGTAGTTGCCAAACTGTGTTTCATTTGTTCTTAACGATACATCGTAACCCAAAAGTAATGATGAACTAATACCAATATTTCTTAAAAATCTTGAAGTATAAACAGTTTGCGCCAATACAAACGTTGGCATAATACTTACTAAAAATATAATTATCCTTAACCTTTTCAAACTTTTTCCAAAAGTAGTTATTCGAAATACTTAATCAATGAGATAATTTAGTATGATTAAAGATTTGATTAAAAATCACCTTTTTATCTTTGCACATAAACCAAGTACTTCACCATAACCTCCAACAACAAGACTGTTACCAATAAATACTTTAAAATAAAATACGCCACAAAAGCTATTTTAAACCATTTCTCTACACTAAACAAGCCAAAAAGTCAAATAATTGGTCTTGGATTAATTTTAGCTAAAATGAAAATGCTTAATAAATACTATCGATTGGTAGTTAAAATTATTTATTTTGCAAGCCACATAATTTTATAAATAAAACCAACATTTTCATATGTTAAATGCCATTTTAAGTAAGCTTTTTGGAAACAAATCTGACCGTGATTTAAAACCCATTTATCCTGTTGTTAAACAAGTTAATGAGGAGTATAATAAACTACAAACCCTTAGCGATGATGAGTTACGTAATAAAACAAATGAGTTTAAAGACTACATTAAATCTAAACTAAGTAGTTTAGACAGCAATATAGCTGAATTACAAGAACAAACGGAAGTTGTTGATATTGATTTAAACGATAAAGATGATTTATTTAAAGAAATTGATAAGCTAAAAAAGCAACGTGATGCAGAAATTGAAAATGCTTTAACAGAATTACTTCCACAAGCTTTTGCCGTGGTGAAAGAAACTGCACGCAGGTTTACCGAAAACAAAAAATTATCCGTTACTGCTACTGATTTTGACAGAGATTTAGCTGCACAAACAAAACCTAAAAAACCCGTTACTATTGATGGCGACAGAGCCAATTATTCAAATAGCTGGGAAGCTGCCGGTAATAATGTAGTTTGGAATATGGTACATTACGATGTACAGTTAATAGGTGGTATAGTGTTACACTCAGGCAAAATTGCCGAGATGGCAACAGGTGAAGGTAAAACATTGGTTTCTACTTTACCTGCTTACTTAAATGCATTAGCAGGCGAAGGAGTGCATATAGTTACCGTAAATGATTATTTGGCACGAAGAGATTGCGAGTGGAATGCTCCATTATTTGAATTCCATGGTTTAAGAGTGGATTGTATTGATTACCATGAGCCAAACTCAGAAGCAAGACGCAACGCTTATTTAGCCGATATTACTTATGGTACCAATAATGAATTTGGTTTTGATTATTTACGTGATAATATGGCACGTGATAAAGAAGAGCTGGTACAAAGAAAACACCATTTCGCCATGGTGGATGAGGTTGACTCTGTTTTAGTAGATGATGCAAGAACCCCTTTAATTATTTCAGGACCAGTTCCAAAAGGCGATGACCAACAGTTCTTTGCACTAAAACCACGCGTAGAAAGATTGGTTAATGCTCAAAAGCAAGTATTTAATATGGTGCTAGCCGATGCAAAAAAATTAATTGCAGCAGGCGATGAAAAAAATGGCGGATTCAAACTCCTTCAGGCACACCGTGCAATGCCTAAAAACACTGCCTTGATTAAATATTTAGGAGAGCAAGGCATTAAACAAATTTTAACTAAAACGGAAAGCCACTATATGCAGGACCAACAAAAGGAAATGCATAAAGTAGATGCCGATTTATACTTTGTAATTGAAGAAAAATTGAATTCAATAGACCTGAGTGAAAAAGGAGTTGAGTTAATTACTTCAAGTGGCGAAGACCCTCACTTTTTTATTATTCCTGATGTAGGTTCATCCATTGCACAAATTGAAAACAATGCGGATTTAAGCTCAGATGAAAAAGTAGCTTCTAAAGAGCAGTTAATGTTTGATTTCTCTATTAAATCAGAACGTATACATACCGTAAACCAACTTTTAAAAGCTTATTGTATGTTTGACAAAGACGTTGAATACATTATTAGCGATGGAAAAGTAAAAATAGTTGACGAACAAACAGGCCGTGTTTTAGATGGCAGACGTTATAGCGATGGTTTACATCAGGCTATTGAAGCAAAAGAAAATGTAAAAGTAGAAGCTGCTACACAAACCTATGCTACCGTAACACTACAAAACTTTTTCAGAATGTATCACAAGCTTTGTGGTATGACAGGTACTGCTGAAACAGAAGCTGGTGAATTATGGGAAATATACAAATTAGATGTAGTAGTAATTCCAACCAACAGGGCCATATCTCGTAAAGACGAGAATGATATTATTTATAAGACCAGACGCGAAAAATACAATGCTGTAATTGACGATGTCGTAAAACTAAGTGAAGCCGGTCGCCCTACCCTAGTTGGTACTACTTCAGTTGAAATTTCGGAACTACTTAGCCGTATGTTAAGTATGCGAAAAATTAAACACAATGTTTTAAATGCTAAACAAAATCAACGTGAAGCAGAAATTATTGCAGAAGCCGGTCAAAAATCAGCGGTAACAATAGCTACCAATATGGCTGGTCGTGGAACCGATATAAAACTAGGTGAAGGTGTTAAAGAAGTAGGCGGATTAGCGATAGTTGGAACGGAACGCCATGAATCAAGACGTGTGGACAGACAGTTAAGAGGTCGTGCAGGTCGTCAGGGAGATCCGGGTTCTTCTCGTTTCTACGTTAGTTTGGAAGATGAGTTAATGCGTTTATTTGGTAGCGAACGTATAGCAAAAGTAATGGACAGATTGGGTATGAAAGAAGGTGAAAACATAGAACATTCTTTAATTACCCGAAACATAGAAAATGCCCAACGTAAAGTAGAGCAAAACAACTTTGGTGTAAGGAAACGTTTGCTTGAGTACGATGACGTAATGAACTCGCAACGTGAAGTAATATACTCTAAACGCAGAAATGCTTTGTATGGCGATAAATTAGAGCTTGACTTAAGTAATATGTTACACGATTTAAGTTACGAGTTAGTAGAAATTTACCAAGAGACAAAAGACTATGTTGAATTTAAACTTGAATTACTTCGTTTACTTACCCACGAAACACAAATAACGGAAGATCAATTTTCAGGTAAAACAGAAAATGTAGTTGATTTATTGTTAGCCGAATTAAGTGACCATTATAAACAGAAATTAGCTAATATGGCTATTCAGGCTGCTCCGGTATTTAACCAGGTTAATACTGAAAATAACGTAGCCGATTATGAAATAATAATTGTTCCGATAACTGATGGATTCAGAAACATTCAAATACCTGTAAATATAAAAAATGCGGTCGCTAACCAAGGTCGTGAAGTAGCAAAAACTTTCGAAAAATTTGCCTCACTTTGGATGATTGATGATGAATGGAAAGAACATTTACGTGAAATGGATGATTTGAAACAATCATCACAAAATGCGGTGTTTGAACAAAAAGATCCATTGCTTATTTACAAACTAGAATCGTTTAACTTATTTAAAGGTTTACTAAGCAGAATAAACCGCGAAGTATTAGGTATGTTGTTCAGAGGACACATTGTTATTCAAAACAACCAAAATATACAAACAGTAAGTTCGGCTCCTCGTAAAGAGCCGCAACCAAAATTACAAACAAGCAGAACTGATGATTTAGCTGAAGCACAACAAAAAGCTGCTCAAGCAGGACCACCGGTTAGCGATAAGCCAAAACAACAACAAATAGTAAATGATTTAAAAATTGGCCGAAACGATTTATGCCCTTGTGGTAGCGGTAAAAAATACAAACAATGCCACGGTAAAGAAGTAGCATAAAACTAAAAAATAACTAATAAAATCCAATAACAACATTGGGTTTTATTTCATATTATGGAAGAACTAAATACCTATATAGAACATACCAACCTTAAAGCTGACTGTGTAAAAGAAGATATTATCAAGCTTTGCAACGAGGCCATTGAACACCAGTTTCATGGTATATGCGTATCGCCATACTATTTACAGTTAGCTAAAAAAACAATTGGTAAAAAACCAATAAAACTGGTAACAGTAGTTGGTTTTCCTTTAGGTTATTCAACCGTTGGTGCAAAAGTAGAAGAGGCAAAAAAAGCAATCATTGCAGGAGTTGACGAAATTGATATGGTGATGAATATTACTGCCTTTAAAAATGGTGATATGCAAACCGTTTTAAATGATATTCAATCAGTAGTTACCGTTTGCCATCTTCAAAACAAAAAAATAAAAGTTATTATTGAAACTGCTTATTTAAGCGATGAAGAAATAAAACTAGCGTGCAAAGCATGTATTGATTGCGAAGTAGATTATGTAAAAACATCAACTGGACACGCAAGCACCGGAGCTGATTTAGAAAAGGTAAAACTAATGCGTAAAACATTACCTAAAAAAATTAAGATAAAAGCAGCCGGGGGCATCAAAACAAAAAAAGAAGCCATTGCTTTTATTGAAGCTGGTGCTGATATAATAGGCTCTTCTAATAGTATTGAAATTATTAATTAACATGAATACCTATCTAAAATACTACGTCTTCGCAATCTTTCTATTTTGTAGTTATTTATCAATAGCACAAAAAAAACAGCATGGCTCCATTCAGATTAAAGGCGAAACTACTTTTTTAGATAGTTTAATAGAGAAGAATAAAACCGTTAATAGTGCCAATAAAGTAATAAAGGGATATAGAATTCAACTATTTTCGGGTACAGAAAGAAACAATGCAAATGCTGTTAAAACAAAATTCTTAAAACTTTTCCCCGATCAAACTGCTTACTTAATATATAATCAACCGTACTTTAAAATACGCGTTGGCGATTTCAGAACTAAAATTGATGCTGAAATTTTTTATAATAAAATAAAGGCCGAATTTGGAGAGTGTATTATTATAAGCGATAATATAAGCCTACCAAAACTTTAATATACTACTTTAGTTAAATACAAACCTTTAGCCGGCACAGAAGTACCCGCCTCTGATCTGTTTTTACTAGCCAGTATTTCCTCTAATTCCTTTAAAGTAGTTTGGTGCAGTCCAATTTCAATTAAGGTACCAACAATAGCTCTAACCATATTGCGTAAAAAACGGTTTGCCCTTATTGTAAAAACCAACCTCCCATCCTCCTTACTCTCCCAAAAAGCAAGCATCAAATCGCACCTAAAATTATTTACCTGCGTATGCACTTTACTAAAACATTCAAAATCTTTGTGCACTAATAGTATCTGACATGCTTCATTCATCAAAGTAATGTCTAGCTCCCGCATAAATACCCATGCCAAATCATTCATAAAAGGATTAGGTTTGGTATTAATTACATACTCATACTCTCTGTATTTTGCATCAAAACGAGCATTAAAGTTTGAATCAACAAGTGTTATGGCATAAATAGCTATATCCTTACTTATTACCTGGTTTATTTTATGAAGAATGATGGGTGTATCTATTAATTGCTCACTTTCAAAATGTGCTACAAATTGTTTTGCATGAACTCCCGTATCAGTTCTGCCACATCCAATTGTTTCAACCGGGTTACGTAATATTAAAGCTAGTTTTTCTTCCAGCTCCTGCTGTACACTTAACGCATTGGGCTGTCTTTGCCAGCCATGAAAGTGAGTGCCTTTGTACGCCAGGTCTATTGCATATTTATTCATCAATCTTTTATAAATAAACAAAACCCCCAAAAGCTAAGCTCTTGAGGGTTTTGTTTTATGGTAATTAAACGCTTATTGTTTAATTAAAGTTTTAACAATTACATCATCACCAACTTTCACTTTTATAAAGTAAGTTCCGGCTGCTGTAAATAAATTCTCTGCCAATTCTCTTTCGTGTTTACCACTCGACAATTTACCTAAATCAATATTTGAAATAGTTCTACCTAATACATCTGTAATAGAAACCGAAACATCAGTTGCTGTTTCAAGATTGAAACTGATAAATGCATTGTTTGCAAATGGATTTGGATAAGCACTTAAGTTAAATTTAGCAGCTAACTCTTCGTTTATACCAACACCAACCGATACTCTTACTGTATCATAATAAGTAACCTCACATCCTTCAGGAGTTGTTACTTTTACTCTAGCAGTGTAAACACCTTTTTTATTGTAGATGAATACAGCTGAATCAGTTTTAGTTGAAGAATAAGATGAGCTATCAGCATCACCAAAGTTCCAAGTATATTTAGTTCCTGAATTTGGAGCAGGAGCAGGAGTTACACCTGCCGTAAATGTTACTTTATTATCACTAGTAAATCTGCTTGCAGGAATAGTGCTATGTACTTTAGTATAGCTAACTGTTGGTTTAGCAACAACTGTAATATAACCTGTACTTGTTGATTGACAACCGTTAGCAGTTGCAATTAAGAAATATTGGTAACGAACAGGGCTGGCAGTGTAAGAAGAGAATGTATTACAAGCTCCGCTAGAACCAGAATTACCAAATAACCAGTTACAAGTAATACTACTTTGGTTAGGTGAGAATGATTTACTTGTAAAGAATACATTATTTCCTTCACATACTTTGTAGTCTTTTAAACCAATAGCAGTTACTCCAGATACTTCGTCAACCGCAGTTGGAGATAAATTAGCACTTACTTCTTTAGTAATAGAGTCTTTACAACCAAATAATCTGTTAGAAGCTACTAATTTAACTACAAAAGGATTATCGCTGTTGTTAGATAAGTAACGGTGTTTAGGGTCTTGTAAATTATTAATTCCGCTATTGTCACCGAAGTCCCATGCATAATCAGCATTTTGGATACCTGCACCATAAACTGTTTGATTAGTAAATTGAGCTGAATCGTTAACACAAACTGTTAATGCTTGGAAATCTGGTTTCGGTGTTTCGTAAACCGTTACAATTTGTGAAGTAGTATCCTCACAACCTGCTTGGGTTTGTGCTCTTAAGCTAACTCTGAAACTACCACTTAAAGGGAATGTGTATTCAAATGTTTTAGATACTCTCGTATCACCATTACTCATAGTCCAGAATAAACCAATATTTTCACCTGTTGATATACTTGTACTATCTAAGTAAGGTAACAATGTACCTTGACAATGGCTTGTAACAGTAAATTTAGCTTTAGGTTTAGCATATGATGGGAATATACGCTCATTGAAAGCAAAACAACCAGTAGCAGTGTTCGTAACAGTCAATGAAACTTTATAGTTTGTATCAGCTTTATCAAAAGCAAATGATGTGCTAGCAGTTGTTCTGGTAATACCACCAGGTAAGCTCCATAAGTATGATATACCGGTGCCAGTAGCTGCAGCTGTGAAATAAGTAGAATCTAATTGACAAACAATTGAATTAGAACTTACAGTATAATTTCCGGTTGGAGATTGTAATACTCTGATATCTCTTTCAACACTATCACTTAAACCAAGTCCGGTTTGAATACGCAATTTAACTCTGTAAATACCTGGAGAATTCCAAGTTTTCTTAACCGGCTCAGTAAATCCAATTCCATTACCAGTACCAAAATTAGAAGTAGTTCCGTCACCAAAGTTCCAGAAATATTGATTACCAGATGCAGCCGTTCCTGTTCCTGAAATAGTAAAGTTTAAAACGTTACCAGTACAAGCTGAATCAGTACGAGGAGCAGTTACAAAATTAATAGTTAAAGGATCTACAACTCTTACGTAACGAGTAACAGTGGTATCGCAATTAGTAGCTAAGAATCTAATAGTTGTTGTTAATGCATATAATTGGTCAACTTCTGAAGCATCAGCTGTAAATACTGCTTTAGATGGATTGCCTCCGCTTGGAGCCGTAAATGTAAAGTTTACAGCAGGTGTGCTACTGCTAAAATTAGCCATGCTTGTGTTTACAATAGTCCAAGCTGTTCCATAGCTGGCATCAGCCAAGTAAGAAACAGGAGAAAGTATATTATAGGTAATTGATCTGCCTACTTTAACTCCATCAGGTTCAAACTGTGAACCTGCGTTCGCTGAACCGTTAAATGCATTTAAAGATAAATCAGGAATGATATAACCACCATCAGCATTTTTACGAGTAAATCTATTGATAATAGCAGTAAATGGTCCACCAGGTAAGTTATTTACACATATAACAGGCTGTGTAAGAACATTAATAGGTTGGTAAGTTGCAGTATTATAATTAATAGCTGAAACAACGTAACGTAATGTATCAATTTGACGATTTGCTAAATTTAAAGTGATAGGTGAAGCACTGTTATTACCATAAGATGAATCTAATACTCCAATTGGGTTTCCAGAATTATCTAATTGAATAGCTCTGTATACAAAACGAGAATCTGTGTTCGGTATATTTACCTGAACAGGTTGGTTAAGATTACATACTGTAGTTGTTGTTGGAGTAATAACCTGATTTTGTGCTCCATCAAATATCTGAATATCATCAATCAATATGTTTTGACCTGCACCAGCACTTACTGCTTCAATTTGAATTTTATAAGTTAAACCTGCAGTTTTATAGTCTGTTAAACAAACTTCAATTGGGAAATAATCAGCAAATGGTGAATTAGCATTAGGTCTTAATGCAAATTTCAACAGATTAGAAGCAAAACCATTAACCAAAACTTTAATTGCAATTGAATCTTTTCTTGTAACACTTGTGTTACTTTGAGAGAACATAATACGCAATGTTGGGTTTTGAAGTACACTTAAATTAAAGCAAGGAGAGATTAAACGAGCAGTTGCACCTGTAGCTAAAGTACTTGAGCTGAATAATGCGTTTTTAAGACCACTGTAAGCCGATTGAGACGGGTTTGAAATTGATCCGAAAGCAGCTAAATCCCATGAAGCACCACCACTTACTGTTTGTGAAGTCCATCCGTTAGCACCATTTTCAAAGTCCATAGTGTATGGGAAAGTTGAAATTCCTGTTTGTAAAGTATCCCAAGCTTTTCCAATCGGATAAATACCATTATTAGGCGTGATATCATTAGCTGAAATTCTGTACTCAATAACACCTCCGGTAAATGCCGAAGCAGGAATTGCGTACGTTTTAACTAATAAGCCACCACTGTTAGTAGTACTTGACACAGCTTGAAGGGTGCTTATTGCTCCTCCGTTAACTCTATAATAGAAAGTATCATTTAAGTAGTTTTTATCTGCTACTATAAAATCGATTGTATTAAACAATGCATTTAAACAAGGGGCAATAGCAGATGGTACTATTCTAGGGGCAACGCTATCTAAATTGTTACCACCTGTGTACTCATGAGCTCCCATTGTAGGATTTAAGAAGTTTCTTGAAGTACCAATAACATCTGAAGTAATACCAGGGAAAGGCATTGCAGCACCATAAATTACTGAATTAATTAAAGCAGGAATAAATAAATTAGTGTCATTTGTAAAAGGCACATTGAATGATGTTGAATAAACATCATCGTTGGTAAATTTATTTAAATTATCCCAACCAGTATATCCAATAGGACTTACAGCTGCATTTGCTGTAAACTCAGCATTAGTAGCTGAAGTAGCTTGTACATAATAGTTATTATTATTTGAAACAGTAAACGGATTGATATTAGCTCCAATTAAAACACCACTTGCTCTGGTTGTTGTAGCATTACCTCCTAATCTGTTTTTAAATATATTGTTAACCATATAAAGTCCACTTCTAGAAGCCAATGTAGCAGATGTAGAAGTAAACTGGCCGGCTAATGCCACACAAGCACTTTGACCTGATGTTAAAACATTAGCTGTTCCTAAATTAATAGAGTTATAAACTATTTTGATGTTTGAATTATCAACTGTAATACCAGCATCTAAAGCTATACCATATGGATTATTAATGAAAGTACCGCTACCTAAACCAGAAATACCTGATATCATGTTATTTTGAATAGAAGTGCTGTTCCAGATATTAGCATTATCAGAACCAAAGTTCATGTAAATACCATAAGCACCACCAGCTAAAGTTGTTTGTATGTTTTTAATAATGTTGCCATTAATAACATTAGCCGAATCTAAAATGGTATTAGAACCTGCAATTGTAGCTAACTCAATACCTCTTGGAGTGGTAAATGTTCTGATATTGTTTTGGATTTGGTTTTTCTCAATAGTAGCTCTGTGTTGGCCTACTACAAAAATACCTGCAGCATTATTAATACCACCATAATAGTTAGTTGGAGTTGCACCACCCGGAGCGATATCACCACCAATAACATTTTCTCCAACGTAGGTACCGAAATCATGTTGTCCTCTAACACCGTTACCTCTTAAGTAAACACCATATTGGCAACCACCAATAAAGTTATTAGTAAATCCGTTTGCGTTATTTCCGCCTATTCCGGCAGAGTTAGAAGGTGTAGATACTATACCTCCCATATAAATAGCTGCAAATGTATTGTTGGTACTTGTTGTTGAGTTACCAATTAAATTACAGTTGTTTACAAAGTTATTGGTACTTGCCAAGTTAGTTGACAAGATAGCATCCTGCCATCCGATGATATCAATAATTTTTTGTGAAGGGTTATTCATTGATGCAGGCATAACAATAGTTAAATCTCTCGATTTAGTTCCATTGTTTGAACCATCAAAACCGAAGTAACGACCGCTTGAAACTCTAATCAAACTTGAAGTTGTTGCTGGAGCCGGAGAAGTTGAAATCAAAGTAAATTTAATAGTGTCCTGACGACCTGCAGCAACAGTTACTGTTACAGGAACATTTGCATTTGCAAAAGGATAATCTAATACAGTGATTGGACCAAAGAAAGTATCTGTTTCACCAACATAACCACTTGATAAAACTAATTTTGCAGGGTTAACACCGCTAAATGATAAACCAGTTCCAAAAGCATTCAAATATTCAACAGCTGAGCGTAAGGTTCTGAATGAACCGGTACCTGATGCTGCTAATGTAGGATAATTGTCAACACCATTAATTTGGTAAATTCCACCTGGTTGTAAAGGAGCATTGGTAACACTAAAGCTAACCGCACCTAATGATGAACCAGTAGAAGCCCTACCTATTCCATAAATATCAGTTAAAACTACCGCAACCGAACCACCTAAAGTATATCTAGAACCAGCAGAAACACTTAATAAATCAGGTAAAGTATCTGATATGAATTTAGACGGCCAAGAGAATGAACTTAAATCAGCCGTTGTTCCGGTAAATTGACGTAATGTATTAATATTAGATCTGTTTACAGTAGCTGAATTATTTGCCATTAAGAAATGATTTGTAAGTGGAGCAACTGAGTTACCTGAAACAAAATAAGCATTAAAGTCTGACGCAGGTGTTGTATAAGTAGCGCTAGCTGTAAATGGAGAACCTAAACTAGTACCAACAACAACTGCATATTTATTACCTGGTGTTGTTCTATTTCCAGAAACTCCGAATATGTTATTGATACTTGAAATACCACCTGTTACGTTTGTATTGATAAATAAAGCTGAAATTGAACTACCCGCATTTAAGTTAAGTGTTCCATTCATGTGAATAGTATTATTAACCAAAGTAACTAAATCAGCAGCTGATTGAACCTGTGTTGCATCAATTAAAACTCCTGTTGGATTTAATGCACTAAAGTTTGTGCTGGCACCTCTTGAGTCTATTCTA